>JBOFEH010000029.1:0-48740 GCA_051647765.1 Cellulosilyticaceae bacterium
TGATAAAGAGAGACAAGTGATTTTTTGAAATCTTCATCATAACGTGTTTGTTTAGTTGCCATATAGGCACCTCCTTTTGTGTCTAATTAATTGTAGTACATAATATCGAAATGTGTCTACTTATTTAATATAGATCCAAAATGATATTTGTAATGAGCAATACAGAGGTTATATCCATTGATAGTCGAAGGATATAGACTTTGTGGAATGAATTCTACATCACAGTTCAGCAGGTTTCCTAAACCGTGCGTCGCATGTTCGAATCATGTCAGGGCAGTAATAAAACACTCGTAAGTTGTTGACAATCAATGGCTTACGAGTTTTTGTTTGTTGTAAGAAAATAATGAGCATTGGTTTAGGATATAGTAAAATATATAATAGGAATACAAATATATGATATACTATTTAGAATTAATAGAGAATAATTGTATTGTGGGGTTTCAGGAAAAAAGCAAAAAACTAGAAGGGGGAGTATGATGTATAGTTATTATAATTTAAATGATGTAGAATTTGAAAGCTTATGCAAAGATGTACTAGAACGTATGCTATCAATTAACCTAAGAATTTTTTCCAAAGGGAGAGATGGAGGTATAGATTTAACAGATAATGTTAAAAATCCCACAGTTATAGTGCAAGTAAAGCATTACATTAGAAGTAAGTTTTCAGACTTAAAATCAACACTGAAAAAAGAGACTGGAAACGTAGAAAAATGGAAGCCTAAAAAATATTATATTTGTTGTGGGATGGAGTTAACTGCGGCAAATATAAGCGAAATATACTCCATGTTTTATGAATATATGGAGACAGATAGAAACATTATCACACTAATTGAAATTGATGAGTTTTTAAGGAAAGAAGAAAATCAAGATATTGTTAGAAAACATTATAAATTGTGGCTATATTCTAGTGATATTTTAAGTCAAGTCTATAATCAAAATATATTTATAGATTGTGAAGCATTATTAGATGACATAGAGGAAGAAGCAAAGTTTTTTGTACCAACTGTTGCATATGAACAATGTTTAAAGTATTTAGATAAACATAGGATGATTATGATAATAGGGCATCCCGGAGTAGGGAAAACAATTACATCGAAGATGTTAGTGCTATATTATGCAACTAAAGGTTATACGGTTAGATATTCTACTAATGCATCTATAGCAGATATTAAGCGTTCATTATCTTTAGAAAAAGACTTGAAAGAGATTGTACTACTTGATGATTGCTTAGGACAACATTATTTTAAAATGAAAGAAAATCAAGAGAGTGAAATAACAGCATTAGCCAAATATGTCAGAATGAATAAAAATAAAATGCTTATACTTAATTCAAGAATAACTATTTTAAATGAAGCACGTGAAAGATATGAAGCCTTTAATTTGTTTTTAAATGAAAAAAAAATCGATAAACTTACAATCGATATGGATACAATAAGTTATTTAGAAAAAGCAAAGATATTCTATAATCATTTAATTTCTAAAAAAGTTCCCCAAGAATATTATGAAAGAATAAGGGAAAATAAAAATTATCTTAGAATTATAAAACACAGCAATTATACTCCTCGAATTATTGAATATGTAACATTAAAATCTAGCTATATAAGTATAGACTGCAATCTATTTGTGAATCATATCTTAGGTAAATTAAGTAATCCTAATGATATTTGGAGAAATGAATATTATCAACGCTTGCAAAAAGAAGATAGAGCCTTTTTGACCACACTCTACTCACTAACAGATACACGAATTGAATGTGATATTTTAAAGAAATGTTTTCAAAAAAGGTTAATTCAAATGGATAATATTGACTATACTCTTAATAATTTTGAATTAGTTACATCTCGCTTAAATGAATCGATTATTAAAATAGTAGAGGATAAGCATTTAATGTATGTAAGTGTTATTAATCCTTCGGTTAATGATTTTTTAAGAGGGATTTTTTTAAGTAATTCAATGGAAGTTACAGAAATTAGAAAGTCTTTCCAAAATATCAATCAAATAGATAGGTGTTGCTCTAAAGAAGAATTTCCAGATATTATATATGGAATGATTTGTGATGGAACCATTTTAGAAATAGATTTTAGACATTTATGGGAAAAAAATTATTTTATTACCTCTTATATTTGTTCTAAAAAAATACAGGATATAAGATATAAGTATATAATACATGCATATTTATCGGATTCTTTCGGATATCAGTATAGAAAAGGTGAGCTACTATCACACTTTGATATATTAATGTCTTTATTAACATCTCCGTTGTTAGAGTACTATAGTATATTGGATATTCTTTGTGAGGAAGTATTAAGTGAGTTACTTGAAGATTTAAGTTTAAAAGAAGCAGTTAGAACAATAAATCTCTTGAGAGAGTATTATTTAGGTTTGGAGCCAGAGAGTGAATGTTGGTTTGAAGATATGTGTACTTCTGCACTAGAGGAAACTATTTACAATTATGTTAGTGATGTTGATATATGGGCTTATTGTGAAAGTTATGATATTAGTAAGTTAATAAATGATAATAGTATCGAACACGAATATGGGGTAGATGTAGAAGAAGGGGAAATAGTGAAAACAATAAAAAGTTGGCTTAAAGAAGATATTGAGTTAGAGGTATCAAGTGAACTAGATAATTTAGAGTATTGTCCTTCCACTGTTAGGAATATAATTACAATAGATGAAAGAAAAGATGAGATTGATGATATAGTTAATTCTTACATGCATCCAGAGCCTGATTATGATGAAGACGATGATTATGAGAGGGGTAGGGGGGAGATGTTAGTAGATGAAATAGAGGTTATTTTTGAACGTGATTAGAAATATGAAAGAGTAGATATAGCTATTGAAAAATAGGCTAACTTATCTATTTTAGATAGTTTCAAGTAGTTTCTATTGCTACGACGTCAGAACGTCGTCAATGAGTTATTAATAGACGACGTTCTTAATAAAAGAAAAAGCTATATTCCTTGATAATCAAAGGGTATAGCATTTGCTAAAGGAACTCTACGTGATAATTCAGCAGGTTTCCTAAACCGTACGTCGTAGGACCTCATCCTATCAGGTGCAATGAAATGAGACTCGTAAGTTATTGACTATCAATGGCTTGCGAGTTTTTAGTTATTGTAAGAAAATAATGAGCATTTTTATCTGGTAGAAATCTTCTATTAGCAAGATTTTTACTGCGCGAACCCATACGTGCACGAAGGGCACTATGGTTCAGTAATGCTAGGTAGTTTCAATTAGTCGTCGTCGTTACGACGTCAAAATGGTGTGTATTTAAATAAGTATTATTTAATATGTTGATGTATAATGAATTTGATAGGGGGGGAATTGCAAATTTATTTGATTACAGAGCTATTGATAAAGAGAATATTTTTATCTGGACCATCAGAAGAAATATTATTTCGTGCACTGCCTATTACAATGATGGTATGGGTGAGTGGAAAATATACAGAAATAAAAGTTTACAAATATAAAATTACATTAGAAGTGCTGATTGCGACAATATTATTTGCTATGGCACATATAAGTTGGTCACTAGAGCCTTTTAGTATTGAAATAGATTATTTTCAAGTGATGTATGCCTTTGTATTAGGTTATGTCTACGGAAAAGCATTTCAAAAAAGTGGAAGTGTTATATATCCTATGGTGCTGCATGGTATAAGCAATATTGTTATGGTTGGTATAGGATATGTATTTCAGTGGCTACTAGAGTACCAATAAAAATTCCAGAGCAACTCTTTCTGAGATTGAATAATTAACAATGCGTAGGGATATAGTGTATAATAAAATAAAAAATGCAGGAGGGGTTTTTATGACAGCTATTCAAAAATTATTGCATGAACTTGTAGAAGAATTGCCTGATAAAGAAGCCGCTGAGGTAGTTGATTTTATAGAATACTTAAAGCTAAAAAAAGAAAAAGAACTCTATAGGGAATTACAACAAGCTAGTGAGAGCAGCCTAGATTTCTGGGATAATGATATAGATGATGAGGTGTGGAATAATGTATAAGCAAGGAGATATATTACTCGTACCTATTCCGTTTAGTGATTTGAGTTCAAGTAAAAGACGCCCAGTGCTGGTGCTGTCTAATGATGGATACAACAAGATGACAGAAGATGTAGTGGTTGTAGCAATTACGTCTAATGTAATAGATAGGGCTTATGGCGTTATATTAGAAACGACAGATATGGAGGAAGGAATCTTAAAGGTCAAATCCAACATAAGGGCAGATAAGATTTATACCCTATCAAAGGGCATTGTCGTTAAGAAGTTTGGAAGTGTTAAAAATGATAAAGTGCAACAAGTAGTAGAAAAAGTAGATATGCTTATGGAAAATGAAGAATAAGTTCATTTAGTGTTAAATACTATAAAGTAGTTTCTATTACTACGACGTCAACTGGTCGTCAAATACTAGTAAATAATATGCATAATAAAAAATAGAGAGGCTATATCCATTGATAATCAAAGGGTATAGCCTTTGTTAAATGAACACTACATGACAATTTAGCAGGTTTCCTAAACCGTGCGTCGTAGGACCTCATCCTATCAGGTGTAATTACATGAGACTCGTAAGTTATTGACTATCAATGGCTTGCGAGTTTTTGTTTGCTGTAAGAAAATAATGAGCACTCTCAAGTGATGCTAGGTAGTTCCAGTTAGACGTCGTCGTTACGACGTCGAAAGGTCGGCATGAACGTGGGTCAGGAAAGGTTCAATTAATTTGATTAGGATAGGTTAATAGGTATATAATATAGATAAGATAAATAACGAAAAAAGGTTATAGGTGGACTGATGAAGATAACCAACTATGAAGATATGATAATGAAAAGGGCGATGGATATATTTGCTCAAGAAGGATTAAAATTCTTTGGTATTGATAAAGAGGTAAAGGAACTGGGACCTACAGAGTTAGTGGTATTAGAAATTTGCTAATAAGTTTTTAGATGAAGTAGATTTAGAAAAGGTAAAGGGGAGACTTAATGAAAAAACAAAAAGTAATCAATATAGTAACATGGATAGTTACTGTTATTACGGGAATACTTTGGATGCCAGTTTTTGCAATGGGTATTTTTGTTCTTGAAGGTTATGTAGCTCAATCTGAAGCTATGAGTATAGGGATTATAGGTGGAGCTGATGGGCCAACAGCTGTGTATGCTAGTACAGTTGCTTTCGTAGGGGGAATAAGCGATTTTGTAATATTAGGAGGCATGCTTACTTTAACTATTATATTGTGGTACATAAGGGTTAAATTAAAAAGCAATAGAGAAGGTTAAAAATAAGGATATCTAGTGAGAGAATCAAATCAGCTAAGATTAATAGTACAGGAGTTAGGATTATTGAGGCAGCAATTGTTTTTTCTTTATCTTTTTTAAAAGAAATAATTAAAAATACAGCTATGCATAGGGAACCTCAAATGAAAAATTTAATAAGCTCGTAAGCTATTGGTTATCAATGGCGTGCGAGTTTTTTGTGTATAAAAATATACTTCAATCTAACAAAAATGTGGTATGCTAGGTAGGAATGTCCTAAGGTCAATAGGAGACCCGGGCGTAATTGAGAAGAAAAGGGGGGGAAAGAGATGTTTATTGACACACATATGCACTGCCTTGAAGGTTCACCGGATAGTTTCATCAAGGTGGCTGAGATTGTGGCACGTGCCAAGGAGATGGGGCTAGATGCTATCTGTATTACAGACCATGATAGCAACAGTGTCAAGGAATATGCACTTGAGTATAGTAAGGCGCACAATTTCAAGATCTTTGTAGGTGTAGAGATTCTGACTTATGAAGGTGATATTGTGGTATTTGGGCTAGACGAGGTGCCAAAGGAGAAGATGCATGCGCAGGACTTAATTGATCTTGTGGGTGCAAAGGGTGGTGTGACCATTGCGGCGCATCCTTTTCGAGAAAATAATAGGGGCTGTGGTAAGGTGCTCAAGGAACTTAAGGGTCTTACGGCAGTAGAGGTATTTAACGGAAGTACCAAGGCGTACAATAATCTCTATGCTTTTGCTACAGCGGTAGAGCTAGGGCTAGGGGCAGTGGCAGCAAGTGACTGTCATGAAGTAGAGACGGTAGGGCGTTACTGCACAGGATTTGTAGATGAGATTGAAACAGAAGCAGACCTGATTGCAGCCATCAAACAAAAGCGTGTGTATCCTGCGGTATACCGTGAGGGACAGTATATAAAAATCGATGCGTACGGCAAATATGGACAATACATAGAAATAGGAGAGACAAACAAATGAGAAAAACATGGACTTTAGTATTAACACTAGGAATGGCAGGCTTACTTACAGCATGTGGCCCAAATGGTACAGATGCAACTACAAATGATGTGACAAACGAAGGGACATCAACAGATCAGGCTCAAGAAGTGGTATTAGAAGATCAATTAGTAATTTATTCAACACATCCAGAAGATTTGTTAGAAGTTGTCGCAACAGAGTTTGAGAAGGAAACAGGGATTGTTGTAGACTTTATCAACCTTAAAGGGGAGTTAGCTGAGAAGGTACTTGCAGAAAAAGATAATCCACAAGCAGATATTATGTATGGTGGTGCGTCTTCTGTTTTTATCGAATTAGAAGCATCAGATGTATTTGAACAAGTAGCGCCTGCTTGGGCAGAGTCATTAGATACACTTTTCAAAGACGAGCATGGCTACTGGTATGGAACGATTCAAACACCAGTGATGATGTTCTACAACAGTGAGATGCTTACAGCAGAGCAGGCACCAAAAGATTGGGCAGACCTTATCTCACCACAATTCGAGAATCAACTTGTATTTAGAGATGGGGGATCTTCTTCAGCAAAAGCAATGTACTCAAGCTTACTCTACCAATATGACAAAGCGGATGACTTAGATGCAGGTTGGGACTTTATGAGCGCACTCGATAAAAATACAAAGAAATACTACAGCAGTGGTTCACTTCAGTTCCAAGCAGTAGGAAGACAAGAGGCATCAGTGAGTTTTGCTGTACTGAACTCAATTGTAGACAATCAAAACAAAGGATTAACTCTTGAAATTGTAGATGCGACAAGTGGCTCACCAGTTATTACAGATGCCGTTGCAATGATCAAAAATGCACCACATCCAAATGCAGCACGTGCATTTATGGAGTTTGTAGGAAGCAAAGAACTTCAAGCAACACTTGCGACAGCTTTTGATCGTATGCCAACATTAGACAGTGCATTAGAGACATCACCAGAGTGGATGCAAGGACTTGATTACAAAGTGATGGATGTAGATTGGAATGTCTTATCAGAAAAACAATCTGAGTGGATGCAAAAATGGGATTCAGAAATCAAAGATAATAGCAAGCAACAAGACTAATGAAAGGAGGCTTTGAAGGCATGGGAAAGATTGTCATGAGGAGCATCAACAAGTGCTTTGAAAGCAAACAGGCATTGCAAGATGTCTCGTTGACCGTGGAGGCAGGTTCTTTTTTCACGCTCTTGGGGCCTTCAGGATGTGGTAAGACAACACTGCTTCGCATATTAGCGGGATTTGAAAAGGCGGATACAGGGGAGGTCTTCTTGGGGGATGAACTGCTTACTTCTATCCTAGCAGAGCATAGAGACATAGGGATGGTATTTCAGAACTATGCGCTCTTTCCTCATATGAATGTGTATGAGAATATCGCCTATGGTCTTAAGGTTCAAAAGGTATCTAAGCATACGATTGAAAAGCGTGTGATGAAGTACTTACAGATGGTAAGACTTGAGGGCTATGCACAGCGCAAGGTGAGTGAACTCTCAGGTGGGGAGCAGCAGCGGGTGGCGTTAGCCAGAGCCTTGGTAATCGAGCCGAAGGTACTCCTCTTAGATGAACCGCTGTGCAACCTCGATGCTAAGCTGAGAGATGAGATGCGTGAGGAAATCAAGGCACTCCAAAAACAGTTAGGGATTACGACTGTTTTTGTGACCCATGATCAGAAGGAAGCACTCATGATGTCAGACCAGATTGCGGTGTTCAATCAGGGACAATGCATACAGGTGGGGATACCAACATCCATCTACCATCAGCCGAACAATGCCTTTGTCGCCACATTTGTGGGCGAAGCCAATTTACTGAATGAGGCGTGCGTGAGCCAATTGGGGCTAGGCGGCGATGTGAAGGATGGTGCGCAGATTATGGTTGTGCGGCCTGAGCAGGTCCAGCTAAGCCAGCAGCCCTTTGAGGGGGCACTGGCATCAGAGGGAACCATCACTATGGTACAGTTTAATGGACAGGTGACAGAGTACCTGATAGATGTAGCGTGCGTGCGCATCAAGTCTGTGCAGCTGAGCGGCTTAGGACATCAGATGACTTATGATGTAGGACAAAAAGTTTGGGTGCATATTCCTGCACATGCACGCCAAGTAGTAGAGGTGTAGAGGTGATGTGGCAAACGATGAAACACTATCAGTCTAAGTTTCTAAAAGGTCTTGTGTTGCTTGGCGTCTTATGGATTTTGATAGGCTATATTTTGATGCCTACCTTGCGTACAGTATGGCTCAGCTTTGATGTGTCAGGTAGTCTGAGTTTGGCGAACTATAGAGGATTCTTTGAGAATCCAGCCAATCTCAAAGCCATGTATCACACCTTGGTGCTAGGATTGGCGACGGTGCTGGTATGCGGTGTGATTGGTACGACATTGGCATTCGTCACAACTTGCTTTGACTTTCCTTTGAAAGGGCTCTTTCGTAAGCTACTCCTCGCACCGATTATGGTGCCAGGGATTATTATTGTTCTAGCTTTTATCCAATTGTATGGTGAGAGTGGGATGGTGACCAAGGCGCTGCAATTGGCGGTAGGAGCAGAAGAACCCTTTATCAAACTATCAGGCTTTTGGGGAATTTTATTTATCCATGCCTACACCCAATACGTCTATTTTTATATGAATGTATCGGTTGCTATCGGACACATCGATTATTCGGTGATTGAGGCAGCTAGAAACTTGGGCGCGAGTAGATTACATATTTTTAGGACAATGATTATTCCGTTTATCAAACCTGCGTTGATTGCATCAAGTGTGGTTACCTTTATTACAGCAATTGGCTCGTTTTCTGCACCAAGTCTTATCGGGGATGGCTACCGCGTCATCACCACCCAGATGATGTTTGCTAAGTCCAACAACCATATGGATGTGGCATCAGTACAGGTAGTACTTCTCACACTGATGGCCATGAGCTTCTTGGGGGTGTGCCGTTATTATGAGAAGAAAAGTGCTTTTGCCGCATCGGTCAAAGGGACACCTATGCCTGTGATTACATTACAAAAAGGCTGGACAAGAGCAGTCATCTTGGTGATTAGTACCTTGCTTACGGTCATGATTTTGCTACCCGTGGTGACTATCTTTATCCTATCTTTTGTGACACCAGGAAGTTGGCTTGTTGACATATTTCCAAAGGAATACTCATGGAGTAATTATATCAAGATCTTTACCAAGCAAAGAGCAATGGCGCCTTTAGTAAATAGTATCAAGATGTCCTTGTGGGCAGTAGGGTTAGGTGTATGTGTGGCACTCCCATGCTCTTATGTGATTGTCAAAACCAAGATGAAAATCAAAGGTGTGATAGAGGTGTTGGCTATGTTGCCGCTTGCCTTGCCAGCCAGTGCGATTGCCATCAATCTAATCAATATGTTCAATAAGCCACAGCTTGTTGCATTCAATAAGTCGCTGGTTGGAGGGGTATTCATCTTACCCATTGCGTACTTTGTGGGGATCTTACCACTAATTTTTAGGAGTACTAATATCTCTATGTATCACCTCAATGATACTTATCAAGAGGCGTCTAGTAGCTTAGGTGCTTCTAGGTGGCAGACGTTCCGAAGGATTAGCTTGCCTCTCATTAGCCCAGGCATCTTATCGGGAGCATTACTCGGATTTATCCGATGCGTGGGGGAATATACTAGTTCGGCTTATCTTTATGGTGTGAGAAATAAACCTATTGCTATCGCCATGGTCAATGGAGTCTTCGAATACGAGATTGGACTAGCTATGGCTTATGGCGTGCTAGTGATTGCAGTTACTACTGTGCTGAGCATGGTGATTCAGAAGCTAGGCGGAGAATAAAATTATAAATAAAGAAAGGTCAATCTTGTGAAAATGAGATTGACCTTTCTTATTTGAAATTATTGAAAGTAATACGGGAGAGGATGCGACACAAGAACAGTAAGCAAAAGTAGGACAAAGTATATACTTACCAATAAATGAAGCTGATTGGACACAATACGGAGAAGAAATTAGAGAATATTATGTGGCGTGGAAAAAGAGCTTAGATGATCAGAAAGATAAGGATGTACTTAAAGTAGAATTTGAAAAGTTAAGACAGGGCGTTTTTCCCAATTAGGTAATTCAAACCTCGTAAGTTATTGATAGTCAATAATTTACGGGGTTTTTGTTTAGTTCTCAAGGGAATAGGAATGATTATGGAGAGGTGTGTATTGGGAAATCAAGACAATATATAAAAGATTTTTAAAAAATGTGTAGTGGATTTGTAGTTTGCGCGTCTTAACTAGTGTAATCACGTGACATACTAAGTTATATAGATAAATGAAAGAGAGATTGTAATGGAAACTGTGAATTGTGAAACAGATAAAAATAAGACAAATAGACAAGAGACTACAGTTGATCAATTTACACAACTTTATGAGACCTACTATAAGCGTGTCTTTAAATATATTTGTTACCGAATTGATGATAGGCATATGGCAGAGGAATTATGCAGCCAAGTTTTTGAAAGAATGATTATAAAATACGGTGGTTTTTCAGGGAATGAATCAAGTCTTGATAGTTGGGTTTTTACTATAGCAAGAAATACTCTAACGGATTATTATAGGAGAGATAAGCAGAGATTTCATTTTTCGTTGGACTGTATTATGAACATGGTCTCATCCAAGCCATCACCAGATGACATTGTTCTAATGGAAGAGAACAACACTTATCTATTTCAAGCATTAGGAAAACTAGGTGATAGGGAGCGTTCGGTGGTGTCACTTAAGTATGGTGCGGGGCTAAGGAACACGGAAATTGCGGAGTTAATGGGGTTAAGTGAGTCTAATGTGAGTGTAATTCTTTGTTGTAGTTTAAAGAAACTCAAAAGGGTGTTAGTGAGTGGAGGATTTAAGTATGAATAAAAAATCGGATAGCAATGAATTGAAGCAGATAGAAGCGTTACTCATGAATGCAGATGTTGGAAGTAGCAAGTGTGAAGAGCGTATTTTTAATCGCCTAAAATATAAGATCGAAACAGAAACAATAAACTTAAATGAAAAAGAAAAGGATGAACCAAAGATGAAAAAGAAATTTTTAAAACCGTCGACAGTAGCAACATTAACAATAGCAACACTAATTGGTGGCGCATCTATTACTTATGGAGGTGAAATTTTATCGTCAATGATTGCGCGTTTTCAAGTAGGGCATACTGAAATAACACAGTATGGTAATGATAACCAAGCACAAGTGGAGGATATTGAGGTTAATGAGTTATCACTTGAGGACATGCAGGTAGGATTTAAGGGAAAACTCTTTGATAAGAATGGTAACGATGCATTATATGGGGAGCATCAAGACTACTATACTGAAGATGGTAAATGGATTACAAGTATGATGGTAAAGGATTTGCCAAATGGGGGTTATGAATTTGTTGTCTCTACAGAAGAAGAGATATATGGAGATTCAAAAGTACTTACTATAGAAGAAGTTAAAGAGGCTGCGCATAAAAATATTGCATTGCCTACTTACTTACCACAAGGCTATAGTTTCAAAGAGGCGATAACATCTCATGAGGGTGCTGGTGTTAATGCAGTGTATGAGAATCAAGCAGGAGAGTCAATTGTACTCTTAGCTTCAGCGACAAAAGAGGCTACGAGTGGCGTGGTAACAACTGATGAGGTGACACAAACAACAATATCAGGTCAAAAAGTTACTTTATCGACCAACTGTGCATTCTGGGAAGCAGAAGATGTAAGCTATCAATTATATTGGAATCTTGAAGAGGGTACTGATGGTCAAATCCCATCTATGGATATGCAAGAGGTTTCAAAAATAATAGGATCTATGAAGTAATCGATATAGGCAACAAACCATTAATTTAAAAACTAAGAAAACCCAAGGCTACCATTAGGCTAAAATCTAATGGTAGTTTTTTGAAAACAAGAAGAATATGGTCATGGCTAAAAAGATGAGCCATCCTAATAAAAAAGAAAAATGTTTAGATTAGGGGTGTTTTTATCTATAATAGATGTAATACATGATAACAGGTGTATAAACAATTGAAATGATAAATATAGGAGGGCCTATGCCTAAAATAAATATTCATAATATGAGTTATTACTATAGTGATTTTTATAATCCAATTTATGAGAATGTGACGTTGATGATTGATACAGAATGGAGACTTGGACTTATAGGACGCAATGGCCGTGGCAAAACGACACTGCTTAAGCTGCTTTCGGGGGAGCTTGAAATGACATCAGGAAAGATGGTGTGCCCTGTAGAGATGGAGTACTTTCCTTATGCCTATGATGGTACCTATCCAAAGACAAT
Organism: Cellulosilyticaceae bacterium; assembly: GCA_051647765.1. Taxonomy (GTDB): domain Bacteria; phylum Bacillota; class Clostridia; order Lachnospirales; family Cellulosilyticaceae; genus JBOFEH01. Next base: position 12,533 of record JBOFEH010000029.1, read on the forward strand.
GGATGTCCTTAAGGAGAGTATTGGCAAGCTTAAATCCATGGAAGATGAGATGGAACGCATCATAGCCCAAAATGATGAGGCTGGATTTGATGCCTACTATAGCATTCAAGAAGCCTATATGGCATTAGATGGCTATGAGATGGAGACCAAAATCCTCAAAGAGATGGATGAGATGAAGCTAGATAGTGCGCTTCTTGAGAGACCTTTTGAGAGTTTATCAGGTGGAGAAAAAACGAGAATATTATTAATTGCACTATTTTTGAGGAAGAAGGCGTTTGTCTTATTAGATGAGCCGACCAATCATTTAGATAAGAAGGGCAAGGAACTTGTGGCCGAGTATCTCCGTAAGAAGAAGGGCTTTATTGTGGTGTCTCATGATACAGTGTTCTTGGATAAGGTTATAGACCATGTATTAGCGATTAATAAGAGGGATATTACATTAGAAAAAGGCACTTATTCCAGCTGGAAACATAACAAAGAGAAGACTGAGCAATTTGAGCTTAGAACGAGAGAAAAGCTAGAGCAAGAAATAGCACAACTTGAGCGAAGTGCTAAGGTAAATAGGGATTGGGCGAACTTAGGAGAAGACCAAAAGTATGATTTTGCGTCTCATGGGAGAGCTAATGGGGCTAAGACTTATATGAGACAAGCCAAACGCTCGGAAACCAACATACAAAATCGTATAGAAGAAAAGAAGAGTCTCCTTCAAAACTATGAGGAGGCCAAAACACTTGAGATTAGACAAGAGTGTGTACAAGATGAGAGATGTTTGGTTAAGGTGAATCAGCTGAGCTTTGGTTATGAAGACAGTGCATCCAAGCTCATTAGAAAATTGGAATTAGAAGTCCATGCAGGAGACCGTATTTGGATTCGTGGGAACAATGGTATAGGTAAAAGTACACTGTTACGCCTACTTTATAAACAGTTGCCAAGCGAAGCAGTCGTACATGCCGACGGGCTTAGAGTATCTGTATCTTGGCAGGAACCTTTGTGGACGAGTGGGTATATCAAAGACTATCTCAGGAGTACTCAGTGTGCAGTGGATGAACCCAAATTCTTGGAGCTTTGTGAGTGCTTTGAATTACCAGAAGGATTCTTGAAAAGACCGTTAGAAACTTATAGTAGTGGGGAACTCAAAAAAATAGACATTGCACGCACACTAGCAGAAGATAATGAGCTCATCTTGCTAGATGAGCCTCTTAACTATATGGATGTGTATTTTGCTGAGCAATTGCGAGAAGCCATCTTGCATTACCAACCGACACTGATTTTTATAGAACACCACAAAGGATTTGGGAAGGCAATAGCTACTGAGACAGTAGATTTGTGTTAAATAGATGATAGAGGCATAGACCGTGTAAGAATAGACAACAAGGAGTGTGACTATGAAAAAAAGATATAAGATTTTAGGTGGCGTGATTATTGTTGTAGTCACTATAATACTAGTGGGAATAGGCTATGGAGCCAATTTCTTTTATGATTTAGCGCTTAATCCCAAGGCTTCAAAGGATATGGTGTTTAGTTCAAATCGTTTTGAATCAGGAGATGAAGTTAAGCAAAGTGAGACCAGTGGGTTGGTAACAGAGGCTGATTTGGAGTGGTTTGCAAATGAGAGTGGCTATAAAGAGATTTGGCGAACATCCAGGGAAGGGTTACAACTCCATAACTATGTGTTGAACACGGAGGGTTCTCATAAGTGGATCATTGCAGTACATGGATATACTTCCCAAGGAGTCGCCCTATCGCCTTATGCCAAGAAGTTTAAGGAGATGGGGTATAATGTATTAATACCTGACCTTAGAGGGCATGGCCAAAGTGAAGGGGATTATATCGGCATGGGATGGGATGAACGTTTGGATATTTTGGACCTTATTGATTACGTGATAGCGGAGGACTCAGATTCTGAAATTGCCTTGTTTGGTATTTCTATGGGGGCAGCAACTGTGATGAATGTCTCAGGCGAGAAGCTACCACCTCATGTCAAAGCGGTCATTGAAGATTGTGGTTATACGTCAGTATGGGATCAATTTGCTTATCAACTGGAGACATTATTTGGTCTTACAGAGTTTCCGATGATGCATACCGCTAGCGTAATCACTAAGATACGTGCAGGTTATTGGCTACAGGAGGCAAGTCCATTAGAGCAGATCAAGAAGTCTATAACACCTACCTTATTTATACATGGTAGAGAAGATGCATTTGTGCCCTATAGCATGTTGGAGTCGCTTTATGAGGTGGCTCAGATGCCTAAGCAAAAGTTAGTGATAGAAGGTGCGGGGCATGCAAGGTCTAGGATAGTAGCCCCAGAGCTTTATTGGGATAAGATTACCACTTTTTTGAATGAATATATGTCGTAATCAATAGCTTAAGTAAGCTAAGAGGTAGGACAAGAGGCTATATACAGAAGGAAAGAGTGTTTCTCAATGGATGGGTATAGAATTACAATTTATTAATGCAGTATATGAAAATAAGTTGCCTGAAAAAGTTAAGTATTAAACAAGTAACAACACAAAAGTAGCAATCACAAGAACAAAAGGGTAAGGAAAAATATTCCTTACCCTTTCGTGTATGAGAAATTAGTTCATAATAATATCTTCTGGTATTTCAAGGTTTGCAAAGGAGCTACCAATTTGGGCATCTAGGTCTTCTACGATACAAGTGTAGCCACCAATAGAAATGTAGTTCATACTTGGGATGTTGTTTTATTAGGGTTAGATGTAGTAAATATCTAGAATAAGGTCTATAATTAAAGTATTAAAAGGATAAGTTGTCAAAGATGAGGAGGAGTAACATAGATGTTAGATGTCAATGAATTGATTTATACATTACCAGCAATTTTGATTGCTATTACATGTCATGAATTAGCCCACGGCTATATGTCATATAGACTAGGTGATCCAACGGCTAAGAGTCAGGGGAGACTAACACTCAATCCTTTTGCCCACTTAGATTTGGTGGGAACAGTGTGTCTTATATTATTTCACTTTGGGTGGGCGAAGCCTGTACCTGTTAATCCTAATTATTATAAGGACCGTAAAGGTGGTATGGTTTTAGTATCACTTGCTGGTCCTGTCACAAACTTTGTACTAGCACTTGTAAGTTTGTTTGGAGCAGGTATGATTATCAAGGTAACCAACGGGTATGCAGGAGATGTGGCGTATTACTTCTATCAGTTATTTACCTATAGTGGACTCATTAACTTAGGACTTGGTGTATTCAATCTCATACCATTCCCACCATTAGATGGTTCCAAAATTATAGGGGCAGCTATGCCAGAGGATAAGTATTTTAAGTATCTTCAGTTTGAACGGTATGGATACTTCATCTTACTAGGGTTATTGTGGCTAGGTTTATTAGATAAACCATTGGGGTTCATTAATGGGAGTTTGTATCATACCATGTGGTTTATTGTAAATAGTGTTTTGGGGTTAGGAATGTAAGAGGGAAGCCGAGGGCTTCCTTTTTTAGCTTGTAGAAAAGCACCTGTGGAGAAGTATTTGACTAATACATGGTCTAATTTACTCCCAAGAAGTCTGTGGGTAATATAAAAAATTGTGGATAACAATAAGAAAGTAAAAGGTTCATGTGGATGATTGATGTTATTTATATTAAGAGAAATGATGGAGGAAGAATATGATTTGGTATGACCATATAATAGAGGCAATATTTAAGGAAAGACCCAACCGATTTATTGCCCATTGTGAGATAGAGGGGCAAGAGGTCGTTGCTCATGTGAAAAACACAGGAAAATGCAAGGAACTGTTGGTGCCAGGTGCAAAAGTCTACTTACAGCATCATGACAATCCCAAGCGTAAGACCCAATACTCTTTGATAGCTGTGCAAAAGGGTGAGCGTCTGATTAATATGGATTCCCAGGTGCCTAACAAGGTGTGTTATGAGGCCCTAAGTACTGGCAAGCTTAAGCTGCCAGGGATAGAGGAGCCACTAACACTGATTAAAGGTGAGCAAAAATACGGAAATTCTAGATTTGATGTATACGTAGAAAGTAGAGATATTAAAGCGTTTATTGAGGTCAAAGGTGTAACACTCGAAGAAGAGGGCGTGGTAAGATTTCCTGATGCGCCAACTGAGAGGGGGGTCAAGCATATCTATGAATTGATAGAAGCTGTCAAGGAAGGCTATAAGGCATATGTTTTACTTGTCATTCAGATGGAAGGTGTGAAGCATTTTGAACCCAATGACCAGACACATAAGGCATTTGGAGATGCCCTTAGAGAAGCCAGAAGGAAAGGGGTAGAAATACTTGCTTATGATACGACGGTGGTGTGTAATGGTATCGAATTAAGACATCAAATAGAGACTAAGTTGTGAAAAATGGTCTTACAATGATTTTGAAAAAGAGTCATTGTAGGACCATTTTTTAGTTTCTCAAAGGAGGAAGTAGTACATATACTAAATTAAGAGACTAGAGATAGGGGAGGGGGAGATAGCTTATGAGATTAAATACAAAACTTACATTGCCTATGATCAGTGTATTTGTTGTAGGAATTATATCATTTATAGTAGTGTTTTATTTTTTGCAGACTCATGCCGTAATAGATAATGTAGAGCTGACTATTGATAGGCAAATCGAGTACGTCAGTGAGACGATGACTAAGTATGACAAAGATATTGAAGAACTTAAGACTCAATTAGGTCAGGATTATTTGGATAGAGCCCATACCGTTGCGTGGATAATCAAGCAGAATCCAGAAGTACTCCATTCGCCAGAGCAGCTACAAGAGTTATGCAAAAAAATGGATGTTGAGGAGATTCACGTAACAGATGAAAAAGGAGTATTAAGATGGGGAACAGTCCAGTCTTTTTATGGATTTGATTTTCAAACCTCTGAGCAGACAAGGCCGTTTATGAATATTCTTAAAAACAGTGCCTATGAATTGGTTCAAGAGCCAACACCTAGAGGGACTGATGGGAATTTGTTTCAATATGTAGGGGTGTCTAGATTGGACCAAGTGGGAATTGTCCAGATAGGGGTCAAGCCACAGAGACTTATCAAAAAGCTTGAAATGGTTGATATCAAGAATATTACACATAGTATTAACTTCGACCAAGTGGGATATATGGTAGTGGCAGATAAAAATACTCATGTTGTGGTGAGTAGCCCCAAGTCGGAGCAAGTAGGCCAAGAAATGACAAAACTATTTAATCAAGATATGGCTCTAGATACAGGGAGCTTTTTGTATCAGGACACCCAAAATAAAACGTATTTTATTCACTACGAGACGGTAGGTAATTATCAAATCCTAGGTGTTATTGATAAGGCGCATTTGATGAAGGGAGTAGGAGGGATTATCTTCTTATTCGTGGTATTAACAATAGGCGTTTTTGTGGTGTCGACAGTGATTATATCTGTAACAATTCGTATCAATGTGACTAGGGAGATTAAGAAGGTATTGGCGGTGCTAAGAAAAATAGGGGAGGGGGATCTAACCCATATACTGCACCTGCAATCTAGTCTAGAATTTGGTGAGATGAGTGAAGGAATTAATACGATGACAAAGAGTCTTCAGGAGATGATAGGGGAAAGCAAGGAAACTGCAAATGTTCTTAATAGAATAGGGCAGCAACTTGATGAGGTTGTCACCCAGACGGGGAGCAGTATGATGCAAGTGGCTGCCAATACAGAGATATTAGCGGGCAAAGTCAGTGAGCAAATTGGAAAGGTCAACAAAGGTGAAATATTAGCTAGAGATATTTATCAAAGGGTAGAGGCTATTCGTATCAGTAGCAAAGAGAGTATGGAAAATGCAACATTGTCTTATCAAACGACAAGTGAGGGTGTGGTCTCATCTAATGCACAGGTCATGTCTATAGAGGATGTAAAGGATAAGTTTGGAGAAGTGGAAAAAACGGTTAAGGCACTAACACTTCAAACAAGTGAGGTCGATCACATATTAAAAGCCATCCAAAAAATAAGTTATCATATCAATCTATTGGCTATTAATGCTTCTATTGAGGCGGCTAGGGCAGGTGATGTGGGAGGCGGATTTACCGTAGTGGCGGGCCAAATCAAAAAGCTTTCTATGAGTGTAAGTCAAGAGGTCCAAAATATTAATTTGATTCTATCTGAAGTCAAGCAAAATATAGAGACTATGGAGTTGACAAGTCATCAAGCTATTGATGCTATTAGTGTCCAGGAAAAAAGTGTGTATTATGTAAAAGAGCAGTTTGAGCGTTTATTAGAGGCTGCCAACCAGTCTCTGCTCAAAATACAAGAAGTGCAGGGCGCCACTACAGACATATATAATACAACGGTTGAAATTGGGTCATCTATGTCAGATATTAAGGCAAGTTCAGAAGAGAGTGGTATGAGTGGTGAGCAGATCAATGCAGCTGTTCAGGAACAAGTAGCCATTAATCAAGAAATCAAGGGAATGACAGAAGAGCTCAATCAGATGACACACAAAGTCACCATGCTTACAAATCAGTTCAAAATAGAATAGTACCATCGTTACTGTGGCAACATATAATAAGAATAAATGACAACATCTTTTGCAAGGGCCTAAGATGAAAGGAGCATATACTATGGAAAAGACATTTATTATGATTAAAAGTGATGGTGTCGAACGTGGTTTGATGGGAGAAATCATAGGTAGGATTGAACGTAAAGGATTTAAGATTGTGAGGGCAAAGCTTTATAATCCAGAACGCACCTTGGTAGAAGAACATTATGAAGAGCATAGAGGAAAACCTTTCTATGAGGAGTTAGTTAATTATATATTAGAAGGTCCTGTCATGGCTATGGAGGTTCATGGTAATGATGTTGTGGCTGTTATGCGTAGTATCATGGGGGATAAAGATCCCAAGAAGGCTATTGCAGGGACTATAAGAGGAGATTTTGCTAATTCTGTAACACGTAATTTGATTCATGGTTCAGACTCTGTAGAGCATGCCCAGAGGGAACTTGCATTATGGTTCAAAGAATAAAAGGCTATAGTGGGGAGGTGGATGAGATCACCCTCCCTTATTTTTTATCATCTAAAGAATTATTGGGACAAACTGTCAAAAATATTGAAAAAATACAAATAGTATAATAAAATTAGATTATATAGAGAGAGAAGGTGGAACGTATGAAAACATTAGAAACACAAAGACTCATACTGAGACAGTGGGAGCTAGCAGATGCGCAAGATTTATATGATTATGCCAAAAATCCTAACGTTGGTCCTGATGCTGGGTGGAAACCACATGAGAGCATAGACGAGTCTATAGAGATTATTAAAGGATTTATTGAGGCTGGTGAGTGTTGGGCTGTAGAGGAAAAGACTACTCACAAAGTCATAGGAAGTGTAGCCTTAATGAAAGATAGCAAACGAAACACAAAAAGAGTCAAGATGTTAGGCTATGCACTTTCACAAGATTATTGGGGACAAGGTATGATGGTGGAAGCAGCCAAAAAAGTGATGCAATATGGCTTTGAGGAGCAAAAGCTTAAGCTTATTTCTTCAGGACATTTTGCCTTTAATACACGTTCCAAGAGGGTACTTGAAAAGTGCGGCTTCAAATTCGAGGGCATCTTAAGGTGTGCACTAGCGAATTATGATGAAGGTGAATATGATGAGTTTTGTTATTCTATAACCAGTAGAGAGTATGACGATTTATAAAAGATAAGCACATGCTAGAGAGCGTACTAGTATGTGCTTATTTGGCTTGGGGAGATAAGTGAAAAGGGGGGAGTCATGATAAAGAACAAAATGCTGATTATAGTGGGGATATTGGGTATCATTTTGGTATATGCCTATCATTTTTTGAAACCAGGAATAGAAATCGGACGAGAGTTTTTACCTAGGGTTAAGACAACTGACCAAAATCAGATGATCTACCGCAAGGGGGATTCGGAGATTCAGGTCGATACACAATCAATGGGGGAGAAGGAAATACGGTTTACCAATATAGAGGGAACAACAAGATGTTATCAGATTGCCTATGACCAAGAGCAAATGATAGAACCAAATCATTATAATATCAAGCTTACAAGTCCGGATGGATGCTATGACCTGGCTGGGGTGTATGATGTAGAGGAAAATAGGTATGTAGGAGAAGGTGATATTAATACATCACTGATTTTTGATATCCTTAAAATTGCTATAGGTAAAGCTGAGACGATAAGAGGGGATATGAGGTTACTGATAGTAGGACTATTAATTCTATTAGAGGGGTGTATGCCTTATAGGTGGCCAGGGTTATTTAGGGATGAACCCAAAGTTGTTACGGCAAGATGTATTATAATTGGCGTGATACTTTTATTAGTTGCATTATTTTTATAAAATACAAAAAACTAGCTCATAAGTGGTGATATGAGCTAGTTTTTTTGTGAGCAATTTTACAAAAAAACTCAAAAATATGGATTAACATCATTCTGATTCAAAAAGAGAGCATCTCTTAACAAGTCATATTTTTGGTTAATAAGTACAAAAACATAAAGTTAAAATTAGAATTATTAGATGAAAATGAATTAACTTAGTTGACAGGTTAAACTAAGTTGTGTTAAATTAATAACAAGTTATTTTTTTAACATGATAGTTTACGACTTAAACAAAGATATAGAAGGTGGAAAATATGGACTTCAAATACAAATGGTGGGGTAAAGGTGATTTAGACGCTAGTTTTGGATTGTTTTTTGATGGGTTTTCTAAAATATTTTCAGCAACAGGTATTATGATTCTTGTTTTTGGCATGCCTGTCTCATTAGTACTTGGTAAGATTTTGCCAGCTATTGGGATGATTACTTTTTTGGGTAACTTATGGTATTTCCATGAAGCAAAAGTATTGGCCCATAAAGAACAAAGAAGCGATGTCACAGCGCAGCCATTTGGTATTGGAGGTCCTGTTACGATGAGTTGGATCTTCCTGATTATGGGTCCCGTCTATTGGGAAACAGGAGATGCAATGCTAGCTTTTAGAGTAGGATTAGCAGCAGGATTTATTGGTGGTTTGATTGAGATGATTGGTGCATTCATTGGACGCTGGTTACTAAGGGTGGTGCCAAGTAGCGCATTACTTGGAAATCTTGCGTCGGGTGCATTTGTTTGGTTAGGGCTAGCGGGAGTGTTCATTGTATTTGATAAGCCAGCTATTGCCGTGGTGCCACTGTTTATTATCTTGATGGACTACATTACTAAGAGTGATAGGCGATTACATAAGATACCAGCAGGGATTGTAGCTATTGTGATAGGGACAATACTCGGCTGGGCAACAGGCTATATGAACCTAGAGGTACTTAGGACAGCTTTTCAGGATGTAGGGTTTTATACACCAAGCTTTTTTGGAAGAGAGATTTGGGAAGGCTTAAAAGATGTAGGACCATACTTGCCAATTATTATCCCTCTACAGATTGCAAACTTCTTAACAACCTTGCAAGGGGTTGAGAGTGCAAAGCTAGCAGGAGATAGTTATCCAGAGCGTCAATCGATGCTTATGGATGGATTGTTTACTGTGGGAGGCGCTTTGATGGGCAATCCTTTCCCAACAACAGTTTATTATGGGCATCCAAGCTGGAAGGCTATTGACGCAAGAGCAGGGTATTCATTAGTAGTTGGTGTGGTTTACTTGATTGTAGGTTTTACAGGGCTAACAAGTGTCATGATGGCAATTGTTCCTTATGAGGTAGTTATGGTACTTCTCATCTTTGTGGGTATTTCGGTAACTATGGATACTTTGCAAAAGGTGGACAAGAAATACTATGGGGTCATATTGATTTCAATGATTCCGATTATGGCAGAGTATATTAACAATATGATTGAGTCGGTACTTAAGGCTGCAGGCACTAGCGTAGCGATGATTCCAAAAGAGCAGTTTGTAGAGTTTAGTGTGCCGATAGAGGGCATTAGTATGTTGGCAAGTGGCGCATTTTTATCAAGCCTATTAATTGCTGCATGGCTAGCTTGTGTAGTAGAGAAGTCTTACCGTAAAGGCGCTATATTTGGAGTGGTACTTGCTATGAGTTCTTTTGTGGGATTGATTCACAATGGGCAGATTGAAATCCTGCCACTGAAGGGCGTGATCATAGGGATGTGTTATTTGTTAATAGCATTCTTGACCTATCAGAAGCAGTTTATAGGTGTAAGAGTCAACGGGTATGTAGCAGAGCCTGTTGCTTCACATAAATAAGAGGGTACATAAGGAGGAAACAAGATGAGATTAGAAGGTAAAGTAGCAGTCATTACAGGTGCTAGTTCAGGAATCGGAGAAGGAGTGGCTCAGAGATTCTTAGCAGAAGGCGCAAAAGTTATTGGGTGTGGGATTGAAAAAGAAGCAGCTATACAAGACGATAATATGTGCTACGTACAAGCGGATTTAACACAATTTGATGCAGCGCTAAACGTCATTACAGAAGGTGTTAAAGTATTTGGTAAAGTAGATATCTTAGTAAACTGTGCAGGAGTGACATTAACAGGGAGCTTAGAAGATACAACAACAGAAGACTTTACGAAGCAGTTTGATATTAATGTTGTAGGCGTATTCAATATGTGTAAAGCAGCAATTACAGAGCTTAAGAAACAACCAGGCGCAGCTATTGTGAATATTGGTTCAAGATTAGGTGTAAGACCTATCCCAGCAAGAGTTTCTTATTCATCAAGTAAGGCAGCAGTTACAATGCTTACAAAATGTATTGCTATGGAGTATGCACCATTTGTAAGAGCAAACTGTATTCATCCAGGACTTGTGGAGACACCAATGATTAAGCATAGAATCGAAGGTTCAGGTGATCCAGAAGCTGCGAGAGCACAAATGGCAAACATGTACTTATTAAAACGTATGGGAACAATCGATGATGTTGCCAATGCAGCAATTTATTTTGCAAGTGAAGAGAGTTCATTTGTAACAGGTGAAGAAATAGGTGTATGCGGTGGCGATCTTATCTAGTAGGCCGAGCAGCACTTACAAATATACATACTAAGAGGAGACATAAAAATGAGATTACAAGATAAAGTAGTAGTAATTACAGGAGCAAGTTCAGGTATTGGTGAAGGCATGGCTAAGAAATTCTTAGAAGAGGGTGCAAAAGTAGTTGGTTGTGGCATCGAAGAAGGATTAAATTTTGAACATCCAAATGCTATCTATGTAAAAGCAAACTTAACAGATTATGCAGCAACAGAAAAAGTAGTTGCAGCGGGTGTTGAAGCTTTTGGCAAAATTGATGGCGTAGTTAACTGTGCAGGGATTACACTTATTGGTTCACTTGAGACAAGTTCAGTAGAAGATTTCAAAAAACAATTAGATATCAACGTAACAGGCGTATTTAATATGTGTAAAGCAGCAATTGGAGAACTTAAAAAACAACCAGGTGCAGCGATTGTGAATATTGGTTCTGATTTAGGTGTAAGACCTATTCCAGAAAGAGTAGGTTACTGCCCAAGTAAAGCGGCTGTTATTATGCTTACAAAATGTATCGCAATGGAGTATGCACCACAAGTAAGAGCAAACTGTTTACTTCCAGGACTTGTAGAGACACCAATGATCAGAGACCGTTTCGAAAATGCAGAAGACCCAGAGGCATTAAGAGCAGAATTTGCAAACCTTTACCCACTTAAGAGAATGGGAACATTAGATGATATGGCAAATACAGCAATGTTCTTACTCAGCGAAGAAAGTTCATTTATCACAGGTGAAGTATTAGGCGTATGTGGTGGAAGTTTAATCTAAATAGAATCATCAAACAAACGTATAAGGAGGAGTACAAATGGCAACATCATTACCAAAAATGCCTCTTGATCCAGAGGTTGTAAGAGTCAATAAAGTTTATGAAAGCGAAGACGTAAAAAACTTTGAGGTAAACACAGTTGATTGTGAAAAAATTAAAAAGGTGTACGGAGAATTAAAGTTCGAGAAACTTCATGAAGATAGACCATATACATTTACATCTCTTGTAACATCAATCGATGGTCGTATTGCCTTTTCTGATGCACCACAAGGACCACTTATTTCAAGAATGAATAAGTATGGACAAGATGGCGCTATGGCTGACTGGTGGGTACTTAACTTATTACGTACAGTCAGTGATGGGATTATGGTTGGTGCAGGTACGATGAAAGCAGAAGAAGACTTCACAGGCCATATCTTTGACCAAGAGTTAGAAGATGCAAGAATTGCAGCGGGACTAAATCCTGTACCATGGAATATCATCACTTCTATTGATGGGACAGACATTCCATTTGATCACATGATGTTTAGTGAAAAAGAGCTTCCAGTGATGATTAGTACATCAGTAAGAGGTTTAGAAGTGGTAGAAGCAGGTATTGAAAATGACTATATCGTAGTGGGCCCACTTAAGTCAAAAGAAGATGTAACAGATGAAATGATTGCTAAGATGCATGAAGCAGAAGGAAAAGTTATCGTTATTGCAACAGGCGATGCTTTCCCAGATTCACATATGGCATTTTACTTACTCAAGAAATTCGGCATTGACCGTTTATTAGTAGAGACACCTTCATATACACATTATTTAGTAGGTGAAAAGTTAATGGACGAGTTATTCCTTAACTACTCTTGTCTCTATATTGGAGGGAAGGCGTTGACTATTGGACAATTTGGGAAAGAATTCACATCAGAAGATCACCCACATACAAAAATGCTTACAATCCATGCAAGCAACGACCATTTCTTCTACTTTAGACACAAATTGATTTACAACTAAGATTAACAATTAAGGAGGATATAATATGACTGAGGCAAAAAGAGGACTTTTTGTAAAAAGTGACATTGATGCGGCTTTTGGTGTATTCTTTGATGGATTCACAAAAGTAATTGCAGGTGTAGGGATTATGATTGGTGGAATCGGGCTTTCAAATGAAATCGTATTTGGAACGATTTTACCAGGTCTTGGATTTGGGGTATTATTATTACATTTATTTACATGGTGGTATGGGAACGTTACAGGTAAGAAGACAGGTAACCCAGGTATTGTAGCGATGCCAGCAGGGATTACAGCGGGGAGATTCTTCGTATGGTTATCAGCAATTATGTTGCCAACGTATGCCGCAACAGGTGATGCTGGTCTGGCACTAGGGGTTGGTCTTGCAGCCAATGTTGTAAGTTCACTCTTTACAGTAGTATTAGCATTTGTAGGTCCTTACTTACTTAAAGTATTACCATCAGCAGCACTTTTTGGAACATTAGCAGGTGGTGGGATTACATGGCTTATTCTTGCATCATTCAATGATATGTTTGCAAGTCCAATTATTGCAGTGGTATGTTTCTTCGTTATTATCATTATGTATGTTACAAAGATGAAGTGTAAATTATCTCCTGTATTACTTTCAGTGGTAGTGGGAATCGTTATTGGTTTCTTAACAGGTGATATTGCAACAAGTGAAATTACAGCATCATTTGCTAACATTGGATTTAGTGTACCATTACCAGCACTTGATTATTTAATTGCAGGTTTTGGAGAAGTGATCAAGTTTATTCCAATCATTATTGCATTTAGTATTGCAGAGATGGTTTCTGCGCTTCAAGGTATTGAGCAAGCAAGAGTAACAGGGGATGAGTACAATGGTAAAGTAGCACTTATTGGTGTTTCTATTGCATCAGCTGTATCAGCATTATTTGGTAATCCATTCTGCTTCTCACTTTGGTGGGGATACGGAACATGGAAACAAATCAAAGCATCAACAGGTTATAGCTTATTAGTAGGGATTGCATACTTTGTACTTTGTTCAACAGGTCTTGTAGCGATTGTAACAACAGTTATTCCAACATCAGCAGTATTACCAATCTTAGTATTCGTAGGTATGTGTTCATTTGCAGGAGCATTTACAAACGAAAACCCAAAATACTTTGGAATTATGGCTATTGCAGCGGCAATTCCTATTATCGAGTATATTGGTAACTTATCTGGGGCTAATATGCCAGCATCTTTAATGATTATGGGACAAGGAGCACCACTTGTTGCCTTAGCATGGGGAAGCATCTTAGTTTATGCATCAGATTTACAGTTTAGAGCAGCAAGTATTGCAGCATTTGTAGCAGCAATCATGAGCTTTGTGGGACTTATTCATGCATCAGGCTTAGGTGTTAATGCAAGCCCAATGATGACAATTGCTTACGTTATTGTAGGCGCAGGACTACTAGCTTTAAGCTTTACAAAAGTAGAAGTAGAAGAATAAATACATAAAAAAATGACTAGGAAATCAATTTCCTAGTCATTTTTTTATGCCTTAAAATATAAGAATAGATTCATAAAACATGTCTGATGCCAGTTTTGCAGCCCCTAGAAGTGGTGCGACTTCTCCGATTTTTGAAGGGAGAATGGTTTGAGATTTGGTAATAGGTAAAATAATATGTTGCTGAGCAGCCTCAAGAAGTTCAGGCAAAGCAGATAAGATACGACTATTAATAATAATCAGTTCAGAATCTACGATATAAATAAGGTTTGTTAGTCCTGCGGCTAAATGAATCACGAAGCGTTCTAGGAGTTCTGTGACGATAGGGTGCTTGTTTTGCGCAAAGGTAATCAGTGTATCAATATCAGGTATACTGATAGACTCGTTGACTTCTTTGAGTAGTGCGCGGTGAGAGATATATGTTTCAAAGCACCCCTTTTGTCCGCAAATACATGAACGACCATCAAAATCTATAATGTGATGTGCAAAAGTGTTGGCATATCCGCGGAATCCTCTCACGAGTTGGCGGTTGCACAGAATACCTGCAGAGATAACATCGTCAATGGTAATCACAGATAAGTCTTGGATATGTGGATAATGAAGTGATTCTGCCATGGCAGAGAAGTTACCCTCATTATCAATAAAGACAGGGATGTTAAAGGCTTCTTCTAATAAGTGCTTAAGGTCAATATCAATCCAGTTTAGTACATGAACATAGCGAACAATACCTTCTAGGTCAACAACACCTCTAACAGATACACCTATACCCACCACACCATAAGGTGTTTGATGGAGCTGGGTGATAAGCTCATTGAGAAAGCTACAGAGTTTACTAAAGTTAGTTTCAAAATCAGTACCTTCTAGGTCAAAGTGGTGTCTGCTACAAATCTGTGTGTCTAGAGTTGTAATGATAATATTGATATGTGTAATGTTAAGGTCTAGTGCAATCGTATAGCCATTGGCATGTAACGGCGTAAGCATAATGGGTTTACGGCCGCCTGTAGAATCTCCAATGGATGTTTCAGCAATCAGCTTAAGCTCTAAGAGTTCTTTGACAATAGTAGAAACAGTTGCTTTGTTAAGCTTAGTAATGACTGCAATATCCGCACGAGAGACAGGAGCGGATTTGTGTATAGTTTGTAAGATTAAGAGCCGATTAAGTGCTCTAATATCTTTTGTATCTGTAAGTTTCATAATCATTTCCTATCTTTTAAAAATTGTTCATAAGATAACACTATTATAACATTAAAGCGGGGGTGATACATCCACAAAACCATTAGGAGTTTTAATTGGTATCATTTAGAGGTGTATATGAGTAGTATAATAATGAGTTGTTTTTTTGTGTTTGGAGCAGAAAGGAGGACACTATGTCTAAGAATTTGCATCTACTAGAACCCTTATTATTTGCACTTATGGTGCTTGCAATGAATTATGGAATGTTATTCTTGCCAGAAGTGATACCAAAGTTTTTTGAGGAGCAGTCGGTTGGGCATGTTTATGCAGTTCTCTATCCTACGTATCTGTGCAATAGAATCATCGCTATAGGGACTATAGTGTGCCTATGTCTATTGGTCATAGCAGATATAGTGTGGCTAAAACACAGACTAAAGTCATTTGGTCATCAAGTTAAAAGAGCCATTGTACTAGGTGTGTGTATCAGCATATGGATTCCGTGTATAGTGGCAACAGTGCTCTTAAGTCATGAGGAACTATCAGGTGTTTATGAAGACTTTAAGCTAGATATCATACATTATAAAGCTGGAGAGGTCCTTACATACTATGGGCCACTAGAACGTTCTGAGCAAGCAGTCATGAGGGGAACGTATAGGAAGAATCGTAGGCATCCGATCTATTTGACCCAAGTATGGCGTGGAATAGGGTATGCTAAAGGCGTAGGCGGTGCTGGGGAGACATTTGAATTATATAGCTCTTTAGGCTTTGCAAAAAACTTTTATCCTGAGGCAGATAAGGAGTACAAGGTCACATACTTACCCAAAACCCGTGTGATTTGTGATATTGAGGTATTTGATAGATGGGGGCATCAAAACCAAGTTTTACAAAGTAATATACTGGGACAATTAGCAGAGGGCTGGGGAGATGAGCCTTTAGTCACTTGGGTAAGAAGTGAAGCATCTATACCACAGGATAAGCCTCAACTTATTTTTGAGTATGCAAGAGTAGATTTGGACCATGAGGATGATGAAGATTATGTCATTGTACTCCAAAATCAATCACAAGAAATGTATCAGACATATGCTGTTCGTAATATGGGAGATTTGTTTGAAGTGGTATTTATGCCCATCTATCTGAATAAAGAAAATGTCATCGTAGATTTATTAGAGAGTATGACCTATGGGCTACATGATTTTAAGATGACATTACAAGAAGATGAGGTGCCGATGATACTAAGATATGATGGGGTGCAGCATTATGAGATGTTTGAGTCAGATGTACAGTAATAGTAAAAAGTAATAGGTATGATTATAAAGCATCATACTATAAAGGGTATAAAACTTTGAGCTTATAGGATAACCTCTATATAATAAGAAGTAATGTATTGTACTATTAAGAAGAAATTAAGGAGAATAACAGATGAGCGATCAATTCATTCAGTCACATTGGGGCGCAGAATTAAAAGGAAGATTTACAAGTCAGCAAAGTAATAAGTTATGTATTGTTTTACCAGGCATTGCGTATTTATTAGATAGGTCTTATTTAGACTATTCCAAACAACTAGCAGTAGAGCTTGGCTATGATGTATTAGAAGTTGAATATGGTTTCCAAGTGAGTAGAAGTGCATTTGATGTTCCAACAGAGTTTGATATCATGGTAGAGGAGACACTTCGTGTCATCGACAAGCATATCAAAGAGAGTTATAAGCATGTGTTAGTGATTGGTAAGAGCATTGGCACAGCAGTACAAATCAAAGTGAACGAGCATTTAAAAGAAAGAGAAGTTCATAATATAGCTATTAGCCCAATTGATAAAACAGCTCACATGGGAGTGCTCCCAAATACATTAGTGGTGACAAGTCTATCGGACCCATTATTATCACCAGAAGCATTAGATAAGATAGATGCTAGTGGTATTGAGGTGGTGTTAATTGAGGGTGCAAATCATGCTCTAGATATAGCGGGGGATGTGATTCAAACAGTAAGCCAGCTTGAGCGTGTGCTCCAAAAAGAAAAAGAGTTTATTCAAAACTTAGCCTAATAAAACAAGGTGTGAGTGTCTTTAAAGTAGACAATCACACCTTGTTTTGTTTTCTATGAGAGAGCAGGTCTTAAGGTCGCTTCTAGTGAAGCTGGGATACTCTCTAGTAAGATTGGTTTGAAGGAGAAGGCAAACGTAATAGACTTTTCATCAAAGGCAAACTTAGGGTTAAGAGCTGGGCCGCAGCTATTAGAACCGATACCTGTTTGGCGGTAATCGATATGGATAACCGTTTCTTTGCGCGGCTCAAGAAGATGTGCCATTGGGGTATTCGTAAGGTCGTTAGCTGTATAATGAAGTGCACTGAGATTAAACTCAGGACAGCCCTTAAAGAGTAGACCTAATCCTTGTCCGTTATGAACAGCTGCCCAGCGAACCTTGGTATGGTTGCCGTTTTCCTGTGGCTTGATATAAGGTTCATAAAGGTTTGTAATAGTAGTCTCGAATAAGCCCATATAAGCACTTTGACACAGGTCTACATAGTTTTCGTCAGGGCCCATACCAAAGAATGAAACATATTCATGGCCTGATGGCATATGGAGTTCGAATCCAAAACGAGGAAGAGCAGGGAGCCCCTCTCTTACATCAGCATGCATGGAGACTGAGATTTCACCAGTTGCCCAAATCGTATAGAGGGTAGTGCCTTGAAGTATTGGGCGAACAGAGGCGCCGCCTAGTGCATAGCGCACTGATAGTGTGATAAACTGAGCAGTTTGCTCTAGGATTGTAGTCTCATAAACATGGGTATTGGCCATGTGCATCACTTCGGAGCGCCATTGGTGCACGATATTACGGTCATTATCCGTAGGGGCACGCCAGATAGAAGTCTGAGGACAAGCCGCTAGAAGCTCAGTATCGTATGCTTTGATACTAGAGAAGGTACCTGCATAAGTATCAAAGCGATACGCAAAATCTTCACCACGAAGGGTAAGTATGTGCGCGGCTTGACTGACTTCTAAGGTAGAAGTGACAGGGATGTGTGTAATTGATGCTGCGGCAAGTTCAAACTGCGTGAAGGCTACTGGGTAACCACGCTCTGCCCAAGGGGTAGATGTTTTTTGGACAAACTGGATATTAAGGAAGAAGTCACCCTCACAATCTGTAGGGAGCGTATAGTCTAGCTGGATATCTTCCGTACAATGTGGCATAAGTACTAGTGAAGAGACAATGCCTTCAAGGTAATCCATGCCATCTTTGGTAATCGTCCAGTGGAGCTCTAGGTGACTAAGGTCTAAGAAGTCATAACGGTTTGTTAGGGTGATTAGCCCTTTGCTAAGGTCTTTGGATTCAATCTGAACAGGCTGTATGACCTGCTTGTAGTCTTTGAGTCCAGTGTGTGGGATGCGGTCAGGGCTTACAAGACCATCCACGCAGAAGTTACCGTCGTGAGGGAATTCACCAAAATAACCACCATAGACAAAGAATGGGTGCTCGCCGTCATGCTCACGAATAGCGTGGTCACACCATTCCCAAACGCAGCCACCAATCAGTCTAGGATACTTGTAGAACAGGTCCCAATAATCCTTGAGGTCACCAGGGCCAACGCCCATAGCATGACTGTATTCACAGAGGAAGAATGGACGCATATCCTCTGTTTCTTGGCCGGCCTTGTCACAGGCATCTAAAGAGGCATACATATGGCTTACGACATCCACACAGCTATGGACTTTGTCACCTTCTGCTAGGTTAGAAGTCGTTCCCTCATAGTGAACGATGCGGCTGGTATCACGTGCATGTGTCCAGTCAGCCATAGCAACATGGTTATCCCCCATAAAGGATTCATTGCCAAGTGACCACATAATGACACAAGGATGATTTTTGTCACGCTCGACCATCCGAATCATACGGTCAAGATAAGCATCTTTCCAAGCTGGGTCATTGGTTAGGATATTGCAGTCAGAAGCGGCGTAAGTACCATGTGTTTCAAGGTCTGTCTCGTCCACTACATAAAAACCATACTGGTTACAAAGTCTGAGGAATTCAGAGGTGTTAGGATAGTGCGCTGTCCTGATGGTATTAATATTGTGACGCTTCATGAGTAACAAATCCTCTATCATATGGGACATAGGTGTATAGTGGCCAAGGTCTGGATGAGAGTCATGGCGATTGACACCTTTGAGCTTGATAGGTGTACCATTGATAAGAAGTGCGCCGTTAGGTGCAGTCTCTATTTTCCTAAACCCAATTTGGAGAGGGATGACCTCTTCGCCTAGGGTAATGACTAGGGTGTAGAGAGCAGGTGTTTCAGCAGTCCATTTGGAAACGTTTGGAACGTCACAGGCAAAGTGAGACTCAGAGAGCGATTGCTCCCACACCAGTTGCCCTCTAGGGTCATACAAAGCTGCTTCAAAGGTAGGAATAGATAATGTAGAAAATGTTGTTGTAACATCTAAACAGCCATGTGTATACGTTGTATCAAGATCCACTTTTGTAAATACATCCACCACATGAACCTTAGACCTTGCAATAAGGTAAACATCTCTAAAAATACCAGATAGTCTATAGAAGTCTTGGTCTTCAAGGTAGCTACCATCGCACCATTTAAGCACTTTGATAGCCAGCTTATTCTTCCCTGGAACGAGCAGAGCTGTGAGGTCAAACTCAGCAGGGAGATGTGAGCCTTGGCTATAGCCCACAAAACTTCCATTGAGCCAAAGGTAGAAACAAGAATTCACACCTTCGAAGTTAATAAAGACCTCTTTGTCATCCCAGTCAACAGGGACTTGGAACTCTTTGATATAAAGACCGCATGGATTTTCATTTGGCACATAAGGTGGATTTACAGGAAACGGATAATTTACATTAGTATAGTGAGGCTTGTCATAGCCATGAAGCTGCCAGTTAGAAGGGACTTTAAGAGAATCCCATTGGTCACTACAAAACTCAGTTGAGTGAAAATCTGTAGGTGCATCTATATAGCGGTCATAGTAACTAAACTTCCAATGACCATTTAATAATTTGTAATAAGGGGAGGTACCCTTGTGGTGTTGTAAGGCAGACTCAGTTGTTGCAAAAGGAATGTAGTATGCACGAGGTGCCTGGCGATTGATTTGTATAATACTGGGGTCTTGCCACTCAAAATGTTGGTTCATCATATAGGTCATAAACTCCTTTGATTAGAATGAAATATAAAATAATATTGCTATTTAATCAAATTATAGGTACTGTTTAAATATAAGTAAATCTAAGGATATTGCAAAACATATAAAAATATTGAAGTGGAAAGAGGGGGAAGTCGTGTCAAATCAAGTGTTGTTTCCAATAGTCGCTAAGGACACTGAATTATTACCTTTTTTCGTAACAGGAATAGGTCTTGAATATGAAGAATGTGGCGCTATAAGAGAGAATGGCTATCAGGACTATCAATGGGCATATTGTCTGAGTGGGGAAGGGCGATTTGAGGCAGAGGGTAGAAGTTATACAATTAGGGAAGGGATGGCATTCTTCTTTCGAAAGGATATTCCTCACCGTTATAGGGGATTAACCAAACCTTGGCAAATAGAGTGGGTCACATTTAATGGAAGTGGCGTAGAGGGGCTTTTGGCGTATATGGGAAGTGGCTTGGTAGAGGTTTATGATTTAAGGCGTATAGCAGAGGCCAAAAGTAGGCTAAGAGATATGGTCTATACATGGCAAGGGCAAGACAATCTTCATGAGAGGACCATGAGAAGCTCCCAAAAGCTTTATGAATTCCTGATTTTTATGAAAGAGCATAAGAATAGTTCTAGGCAAGATGCAAGAGAATGTGGTTATGAGAGGCTTAGGCCCATTATTCAGTATATGGATAAACATTATGCAAGGCCCATGACGTTAGAGGAATTAGCCCAAGAGATTGGTGTGACTAAATACTATCTCTGTAGATTGTTTAAAGATACCTACCATACCAAGCCTTTTGAATACCTCAATCAAGTCAGAATACAAAAAGCAAAAGAGTATCTGGTGAGTCGTGAAGAGGTCAAGGTCAAAGAGATAGGACTGTCTGTAGGGTTCAATGATACAAGTTACTTTTGCCTCAAGTTCAAAGAGTCCGAAGGGTGTTCGCCCTTAGCGTTTAGACAGAGATATTTTTACTAAGTGGAGGAAGTGGCAAATTCCTAAGATTTTACACAAGACTTGGGGTATGTTATCATCACAGGAGATGATACTAGATTTAAAAGACAATGGTACAAAAGGAAGATTCGATGAAAAAATTAGCACAGTTTTATGAAATAAAAGATGGGCATATCAGATGTAAACTATGTCCGCATAGATGTTTTTTGGCAGATGGAGAGAAGGGTAAATGTCAGGTGCGTGTTGCAGAGCGTCAAGATAACGGGAAGTTAAAGTTCTACACCCATAATTATGGAGAAGTTACTTCTATTGCACTTGATTCAGCAGGAACTAAAATATTATCAATAGGTTCATTTGGGTGTAATCTAGGGTGTCAGTACTGCCACAGTCATGGGGCAGCTCATGGTAAGCCAAAATCCCAGAACTACTCACCTAGAGATGTGGTGGATATACTCAAGAAGTTTTCAGATAGTATAGGTATTGCCTTTACTCACAATGAACCTATGATATGGTATGAATATGTCTATGATACAGCGGTGGCACTCAAAAAAGTACTTCCAGACAAAAAGGTGGTGCTTATGACCAATGGTTATATCAATGAAGAACCCCTTCGCAAATTATTACCTTATGTGGATACACTTCATATTGACCTTAAGGGAGGTGAATCCTTCTATGAGGAGATTTGTAGTGGGACATTAGAGCCGGTACGACGTACCATTGCAATAGCCCATGAGGAGGGATGTCAGGTAGAAGTAAGTAGTGTACTGATTGAGGGTTATAATACCTACAAGGAGCAGCTATTAGAGCTGGGATGTTATCTAAGAGATATTGACCCAGAAATTGTATTGCGTCTCAAAAGGTATTTTCCGCATTATCAGATGGAGCTTCCAGCTACTCGTCTTGAAGTATTAAATGAAGCCTATGACTTACTCAAGGTCATCTTGCCAAATGTAGAGATAGACAGTACGGAAGTATAAGAATCAAAAAACATTAATATTTGACTAAATATTCGTTCAGTTGTATACTATTTTTAATGAATAACGCACGGGGGGCTTGCACCAGCAGGCTGAGAGTAAGTGAAATGTAACTTTGACCCATGACCTGATTTGGATAATGCCAACGTAGGGAGAGTGTGATAACGCCTTGTCAGGAATATTCTGCATGTGCGTTATTTTTTTGCTTAAAAATAGGGGGGATAGGGAATGAAAGTTTTGGATCACACAAAATGGAATCTTAGAAAGCTATGCCTACTGGCGATTCTTGCAACAATAGGTTATGTGCTTTCAACATTTGTATGGATTCCTAAGATGGCGCCTTTGCAGCATATGGTTAATGTGATTGCAGCGGTATTATTAGGGCCTTGGGGAGCATTAGGGTGTGCGGCAATGACGGGGATTATGCGTATGCTGCTTAATGGCTCTACCATACTTGCTTTTACAGGTGCTATATTTGGTGCATTCTTAGCAGGGGTAGGCTACCGTGTATTTGGTAAGGTCATAGGAGCAGTAGTAGGAGAAGTGATTGGAACGGGGATTATTAGTGCGCTGGTTTCGGTCCCAGTGATGAGGTGGGTGTATGGCACACCTGATTTATATGCCTTAACCTATGTACCATTCTTCTTTGTTTCGTCTATGATGGGGGCTATTATGGGATATATGGTGGTCAAATCTCTTGCTAGAGCCAAAGTCATTCAGCTTAACAAGGAAACAGACTTAACATATAAAGGAGAAGAAGGCCTATGTTCCAAGCAATCTTAACAAATGTAGAGAAAAGAAGACCGCTAGTACATAATATCACAAATAATGTAACCATTAATGATTGTGCCAATATCATATTAGCTTGTGGTGGGTCACCCATTATGGCAAGTGATGCCAGAGAAGTAGAGGAGATCACAAGTATTTGCCAAAGCTTAGTTATGAATATGGGGATTGTAGGTTCAGCTACAGAATCTATGATTTTGGCGGGTAAGAAAAGTAATGAGCTAGGACATCCTGTCATACTAGACCCTGTAGCTGCAGGGGCATCCAAGCTGAGACGTCAAGTGGTATCTCAGCTTGTAGAAGAAGTCAAGTGCAGTGTCATACGAGGGAATATCTCAGAGATCAAGACAATCTATGGAGATGAAGGGACCTGCCAAGGCGTAGATGCCAGTGAAGATGACAGGATAAATGAAGCGAATATAGACCATGTCATCCATATGGCCAAGAGTCTTAGTCATAGGACGGATGCGGTCATAGCTATATCAGGAGCAATAGATGTAGTAGCCGATGATAAGACGGCTTATGTAATTTACAATGGGCACCCTATCATGGAACGCATTACAGGTACAGGGTGTATGCTAAGTGCTCTTGTAGGGGCGTTTTGTGGTGCAAATGAAGAGAGAATACTTGAGGCGACAGCGGCAGCAGTGGCGGCTATGGGTGTCTGCGGAGAACTTGCCTATGACAAGATGGTAAGTACAGATGGCGGCACACTTTCTTTTAGGACTTATTTGATAGATTATATGAGTAGGATTAATGGAGAACTATTAAATGGAGGGATACGCATTGAAATTAAGTAGAGAAGCAGTCAAACAAGGGATGTTACTGTATGTAGTCACAGATAGAAGCTGGCTTGGGGAAGATCAGTTAGAGACTCAAGTAGAGGAAATCATCCGAGCTGGCGCGACATTTATGCAGCTTAGGGAAAAAGACCTAGCACAAGAGGCATTTATTCAGCAAGCACAAGAAATCAAAAAGGTGACAGACCGTTACAATATCCCTTTTGTGATTAATGATAATGTAGACGTGGCCCTAGCGGTTCAGGCTGATGGCATCCATGTAGGCCAGTCAGATGGGGATGTAAGAGAGATTCGTAAACGTCTAGGAGAAGACAAAATCATAGGGGTATCTACAAGAACTGTAGAGCAGGCTAAGTTAGCAGAGGCCCAAGGCGCAGACTATGTAGGTGTAGGAGCTGTGTTTGGAACTACGACCAAGAAAGACGCCCAAAATGTTACAGTGGAGGAGTTAAGAGCAATCGTAGAGAATATCTCTATTCCAGTGGTGGCTATAGGTGGCATTAATGAAGAGAATATCACAGGGCTTAAGGGGAGTAATGTGGATGGGGTTGCCGTGATCTCAGCTATATTTGCAAAGGAAGACAAGACTGTAGCAACAGCTACACTCTTAGAACTTGCAAAGGAAGTTGTAAACCCATGAGGCCTTATGTGATTTTTGATTTGGATGGGACACTACTTGATTCTATGGGGGTATGGAAAGACCTTGGGAGTGACTTTTTGAAGAGCCAAGGGATAGAGCCGCCTATAGGCCTAAGAGATGTGATTAAGACTATGACGATGAAGGAGTCTGCGGTTTATTTTCGAGAGACACTAGGTGTGGATATGACAGATACTCAGATTATAGAGGCAGTGAATCAGCAGATTATAGACCAATACACCCACCATATACCCCTTAAAGCTTATGTGAGAGAGTATATAGAAGAACTTGCCCATAAAGGTGTTAGAATGTGTATTCTCACGGCATCTGAGCGGTCGTATGTAGAGGCGGCATTGCAGAGATTGGGGATATTAGATACCTTTGCATTTGTTATGACCTGCACAGAGTTAGGGCTTAATAAGTCTA
The DNA here is from genome assembly GCA_051647765.1 of Cellulosilyticaceae bacterium. Classification (GTDB taxonomy): domain Bacteria; phylum Bacillota; class Clostridia; order Lachnospirales; family Cellulosilyticaceae; genus JBOFEH01. The sequence continues at coordinate 37,545 of JBOFEH010000029.1, forward strand.
ATCCAGAGATTTATCGCTTAGCAGCTAGGCAATTAATAGGTCTAGCAAAGGATACCCCAGTGGATATGGGGCAAGTAGCTATATTTGAGGATGCACTCCATGCGGCGCGAACTGCCAAACAAGCGGGAGCTTATGTCGTAGGTGTTTATGACCTATCCGCAGAGGGAGATACCTTGGCTATACAGGAAGTCTGTGATTGTTACATCAGGACATTTGAAGAGATAAAAGCCACTTTAATACAATAAAAACCCTATATGTCCAGCATATTATGGAAGTGTCCTTAATATAATGGCATATATGAACAAGAGAAGAGGAGTTCATCATATATGATGGGCTCTTTTTTTGTGAGAGGGATGAGTGGCTATGAAAAGGGTATTTGCAAAGATGCAGGGCTGTGGCAATGATTACATTTATTTTAATTGTTTGGAGGAGATGATTGACCAACCAGAAGAGGTCAGTAAGAGACTTTCACATAGACATTTTGGCGTAGGCGGAGACGGCATCATCCTGATTTGTCCCTCAGATCGGGCAGTAGCTAAGATGAGGATTTTTAATGCTGATGGAAGCGAGGCCAAGATGTGTGGCAATGGCATACGGTGTGTAGGCAAGTACTTATATGATCATCACTTGGCGTGTGAGACAGAGTTTGAGGTGGATACACTAAGTGGTATCAAAGTACTTAGTGTGTTTACTAATCAAGGCAAGGTCAATCAGGTACGAGTAGATATGGGAAGCCCTATTCTAAAGCCTGAGCAAATCCCAGTGAACTGGCAAGGGGAGGCTGTACTAGGGGAACCTCTAGTAATAGATGATGTAACGTATTTTATCACCTGTGTTTCTACGGGGAATCCACATTGCATTGTTTTTGTGGATGACGTAGATACCATTGATTTGGAAAAGATAGGACCTTTGTTTGAAAAGCATCCCTTATTTCCAGAGCAGGTCAATGCAGAGTTTGTCAAAATTATAAGTCCTCATGAACTGCAAATGCGTGTATGGGAGCGTGGCAGTGGTGAGACCTTTGCTTGTGGTACAGGAGCCTGCGCTTCAGTAGTTGCTTCGGTATTAAATGGCTATTGTAACAAAAATGAAGAAGTACGTGTTAAGCTTCTCGGAGGAGATTTAAGGATTACATATACAGAAGATACGGTCTATATGACAGGAGAGGCGGTTCAAACTTTTGAGGGAGTTGTAGAAGTTTAAGAATAGAGGGGATTCGTATGTATATTAATCAAAATTATCAGAGGCTACAAGAGAGTTATCTTTTCTCTACCATTGCAAAAAAGGTGGGGGCATTTACAAAAGCCAATCCTAAGAAGAAGATTATTAGGTTAGGGATAGGTGATGTGACATTGCCACTATGCCCAGCGGTAGTGGAGGCGATGCAGCAGGCAGTTACAGAGATGGGGGCTACAAGTACATTTAGAGGTTATGGGCCAGAGCAGGGATATGATTTTCTCAAAGAAGCTATTAAAGGGTATTATGGGAAGAGAGATATAGAGATAGACTTAGATGAGATTTTTGTGAGTGATGGGGCTAAGAGTGATCTAGGCAACATATTAGATATATTTGATAGAGACAACAAAGTACTTATCCCCGATCCTGTATACCCTGTTTATGTGGATACCAATATCATGGCAGGACGCCAAATTATTTATATGGATAGCAATGAAGCCAATGGGTTCTTACCTATGCCAGATGAGGCAGTTCATGCAGATATTATTTATCTGTGTTCACCCAATAACCCGACAGGGGCGGTCTACAATCACACTCAGCTTAAAGCGTGGGTAGAGTATGCACTAGCACATCAAGCTGTGATTTTATTTGATGCGGCTTACGAAGCTTTTGTCCAAGATGAGAGCTTGCCAAGGAGTATTTATGAGATAGAAGGGGCAAAATCATGTGCCATAGAGTTTTGTTCTTTTTCCAAAACAGCGGGATTTACAGGAACGAGATGTGGGTATACAGTGGTACCTATGGCACTAGAATCAGAGGGAACTAAGCTCAATAAGCTTTGGCTAAGACGTCAGACAACCAAGTTTAATGGCGTGCCTTATGTGATTCAAAAAGGAGCAGCAGCGGTATTTACACCAGAGGGACAAGAGCAAATAACGGCAGGGATTGGGTACTATATGGATCATGCCAAAATTATAGGGAATGCACTAAGTGAGATAGGCATCTCTTTTATAGGGGGAGAGAATTCACCCTATATATGGCTCAAATGTCCAGAAGGAATGGGGTCTTGGGAGTACTTTGAGTATTTACTCAATGAAGTAAATATTGTAGGCACACCAGGAGCAGGCTTTGGAAGTAATGGAGAGGGATACCTCAGGCTCACTGCCTTTGGCAACAGGGAGAATATGATAGAGGCTGCCCTCCGTTTAAAAAAGATAAAAAATAATATATAATAGATTATTGTAAACATATGATAGAAAATTTATAGGATACACTATTGATAGAACAAAGAAAAGAGGGACTTATATGCGTTTATATATTAAACAGAGGGTGTTTTCGTTTAATGATAGTTTTGTGGTAAAGGATGAAAAAGGGAATGATAAGTATTTTGTAGAGGGAGAGATGTTCTCTTTTGGGCATAAGCTTCATGTTATGGATACTAGTGGGCGAGAAGTAGCTTTTATCAAGCAGAAAGTCATGACTTTTATGCCAAGATTTGAAATCACTGTTAGGGGGCAACATATAGGGGATTTGGTGAAACAGCTGACATTCTTTAAGTCTAACTATATGATTGAAGGGAGTAACCTCTCTTTGGAAGGGGATTACTTTGATCATGACTATACATTGACAGAGAGTGGCAGAGAGATTATGCATATCTATAAAGAGTGGTTTACTTGGGGAGATAGTTATGTACTAGATATAGCTAGGCCAGAGGATGAACTCATCAGCTTGGCCATTGTGTTAGCCATTGATTGTGAGATGTGTTCTAAAAATAATAACTAGAGGGCGAGATATCCTAAAAAACACAAAAAAAACATATCTTTAACAAAAGTAGGATAAAACTTCTGTCTATAATGTGATTATCAGGTTGAGCAAGACATTACAACTTAGCAATAAAAATTAACGATAACATAAGGAGAGAAGTAAAATGAAAAAATTAATGATGTATGGAATGATTGGTATGGCAGTATTAGGCGCACAAACGATGGTATTTGCAAATAGTGGCTCAGATAAGGTAGAGACAATTAAAGCAACATCAATCAAAGCAGTAGCAGCTAGTACTGCAAACAATACAGCGTTACAAAAAGAAGTAAACAAAGGGGATCATCAATTAGCAGCAACATTAATCGTGGATGGTGCAGTGCTCAGTGAAGGTGCAGTAGCGTTTACGGAGTTGACAGCAGAGCAAAAAGAAGAAATGAGAAAAGAAGATGAGAAGCTTGCCAAAGAAATCTGTGAAGGTTTAGGCATTGCTTATGATGAGACAAAGGATTTAGGAGAACTCTTAGGGAGCTTAACAGAGGCGCAACAAGATACATTAGCTGAAAAAGGTATTCTTGTTATGATGAAAGCAAGTACATTGTCAGAAGCAGCAGTTGATACGTTAGAAGCAAACACACAGGTAAAATTAAACGCTGTAGTAATAGAGAATCAGAAATAATAGTAGAGCTTTCTGTGATGAAGTAGATTTATGTCATAGAAGGCTCTTTTGTTATGGGAAAAGATCAGTGGATTTAATGTATGAGGGGATTTTGTACTATTGTAATATAACCATTCATCCTATTTCCATTTTCAGAGTTATTTAAAATGACTTCAAAATCTGCATCTTGAGCTTTTATGTGGAGATCTTTACTATCATTACCATTAACTAAACCTTCAGAAACGATCATTCCATTACATTTTATTTTGTATTTTATATAATCAGAGCTATAGCTTTCTATGTAAAATTTTAGTGTTGAACCATTGTTTTTATTTATACTAAAACCAGTTTGATAATCATAGTTTGGTAAATAATCTCCCTGGACAAGAGAGATTTTAGCAGTCTTGTGAGAGTCCGATGCTTCTGGACTTAGCTCATTTGGCGTTAATAACATTGGTGAAGCAATGTTTTGATTTGAGGTAATAGCAAAAGTTGCGGCTAACATGAAATGAGATATAAGTTTCTTCATATAGCATCCTCCTTAAATAAAATGATGAATGTAGTATAATAAAATAAGCAGACATAGTCAATAGAATTCTGAATTTAAAAAATATTTTAGCCTAAATTAGAGAATATGGAGATAGGAGTGGGATATCATGGCACAAACAATATTAGTAGTAGAAGATGAAGAGGGGATTCGTAGGGTTATTAGGGATTATCTTACTACCCATGGATTTGATGTAATAGAGGCTCAAAATGGGAAAGAGGCTATGACACATATTGAGAAGGGTGGATTTGACCTTGCCATATTTGATGTCATGTTACCTTATGTAGATGGTTGGACTTTGTGTAGACGGCTTAGGCAGCAATCGGCTATACCTGTCTTGTTTTTGACTGCAAGGGGCGAAGAGTATGATGAGCTGATGGGTTTTGAGGTAGGGGCGGATGATTATATCAAAAAGCCTTTTAGCCCAGCGGTATTAGTTGTTAGGGTCAAGAAACTACTTGGTAAACAAGATGCTTCTGAACAAGCAGATACTAAGCTGATCAAAGATGTATTGGAAATAGATGTAGAGGCACTAAAAGTACAAGTGGATGGACAAGCTATAGAGCTTACCCATAAGGAATTTCAAATTTTAGCCTACTTGGCAAAAAATGAGGGAAGGGCGCTCTCTAGGGAGATGATATTGATAGAAGTATGGGGTTATGACTATATAGGAGATGACCGTGTAGTGGATAATCACATCAAAAAGATTAGGAAAGCTTTGGGGGAATACGCCTATATGATACGGACCGTATTTGGTGTAGGCTATATTTTTGAGGTATAGTGATGAGTAAAAATAAAATCGCAAACAAGTTATTCGGAGGAATTATACTGGCATTAGTGGGTCTACTTGGTCTACAAATAGTCTTTCAAACACTCTATTTGCAGCAGTACTATACTCAGGCCAAGCGTAGTAAGATGACTAAGAGTCTTAGCGAACTAGGTGAGCAGATTAAAAGTGCTACAACAAGCGAACGGAGCAAGGTTTTACTCAAGTATTCAGAGGAGATGGGGGCAGCAACAGCGGTTACAGACTTGTATGGTATGCCTCTGTATGGTCTTAATACTCAGAGAGCTTTTGTAGAAATGATGGACGCACAAGGTCAGATATACAGAGTCTATATAGATGGTTTTGTTAGTGATGAAGAGGCTATTAAGATCTTTTGCAAAGATCAAGTTATAGAAGTGAGTGGGTTCTTGAATTGGGCTCAGGATGTGAAGGAGATTTATCCTAATAAGATTATGACGGAAGATGGCATTGTTATTTATGAAAGTGCTCTGAGTTCCTCGATAGTGATTAGGAGCAGTGATGCAGAGCAACAAATAGTGAATAAGACAATGAATGTCAGTAGATTAACAGAAACAGCTAAACCTCATGTAGGGGGAGATGCGTTATCACAAAATATAGAGGGGATTAAGGGAGAGATTGTAGAAGTCTATAGACCGAGTAAAAGTACTTCAGGAAATAGTTACCGAGAAGTGATACTCATGCAAGAACTCAACCGGTTTTTGGCGGAGATGAGACAAGGCCAAGGGCAATTATATGTTGATGAGCCTATAATCTATGAGAGGGTGGACGAGTATGTAGGGATTAATAATATGATAGGCATTGTACCTATTATATTGGAAGATAGCCCAGTACTGTTAATCACTATGATTTCTCTACAAGGGGTGCAAGAAGCCGCACAAATTATGATGCAGTATACACTGATTATTTTTGGTATGGGATTAGGTGTTGCACTTATAGGAGCCTATTGGTATGCCAAGAAGCTCACAAGCCCATTGGTAGAACTACGTAATATTACCACCCATATAGCAAATCTTGATTTTAGTAAGAGTTGTAACGTGGAGCGTCAGGACGAACTAGGAGAATTAGCAAACAATATCAACATCATGTCTACAAGATTAAAAGAAAACATTGAGAATATGAGGAGTGATTTGGCGCTCAAGGAGCAATTAGAAGTTCAGCGTAAACAACTCATTGCAGACGTTTCCCATGAACTCAAGACACCTTTAACAGTCATGAAAGGGACTTGTTGTGGCATTATAGATGGTATTTATGATAGGTCAGATAGTGCTTATTTTGAGACCATGTTAAGACAGATTAACCAGATGAGTGAGTTGGTGCAAGAGCTATTAGAGGTAAGCCGTATGGAGAATGAGGTTTCCTTAAATCAAGAAGTGTTTGTTTTATCAGACCTTGTCTTTAAGGTGCATAGAGAGCTTAAGCCACTGTTGAATGAGAAAGCACTACAGGTCTCTTTGGAATTAGAGGAATACATGGTAAAGGGAGACCGCAAAAAAATAGAGACGGTCATTAGGAATCTCTATAACAATGCGATATTTTATACACCTAATGGCCATGAAATTAAGATAAATAACACTATGGCGCAGCAAAAAGTATATCTTGAGATCACAAACACAGGTGTCTCTATACCAGAGGGGCATATTGAGCGAATATGGGAGCCATTTTACCGCATTGATCATTCCAGAAATAAAGCATTAGGAGGCTCAGGGCTTGGGCTGTATATGATTAAGCAGATACTCGATAAGCATGGTAGTTTATATGGTGTCAAATCTGAAGAGCATGAAGTTACCTTTTGGTTTGAATTAACAAGTATAGAGGAAGGCTAGTGCAGATGCGCTGGCCTTTTTGGCGTAGAATAATGGAATGTCACGGCTAATATTAGAGTAAAATATATAAAAATAATATGACATAACGCAGATGTGTTGTGAGTAATGCACAAAAAATAAAATAAAGTTTATTTAATATTATTTTTAAGTTTTGTTGAAATATTTAGTTTATAAATATAAAATATTAGTAAATGTAATCGATTACATGTGAGGGGGAGTGGAGAGTATCACCACGATTAAGGAAGTAGCAGAGTATGCAGGGGTATCCGTAGCTACTATTTCAAGAGTACTCAACAATCCAGACAGAGTAAAAGATGACACTAAAAGAAGAGTATTTGAAGCAATAGAAGCACTCAATTATTCACCTAATTTATTAGGGAGAAACCTAAGACTGGCTTATACCAAAACAATACTAGTTTTATTACCTACTATTGCAAATGACTTTTATTCGGACATTATATTTGGTATCCGCAAATCAGCGGAGCAAGATAGCTATAACATCATGATTGGCGTAACAGATCATAACCAAGATACGGAAATAAAATACATGAACCTTTTACAGACAAAATCGGTAGATGGTGTCATATTACTTGCATCCACATTAGGGCGTGAGTATTTAGGGGAACTAAGCAGACAGTTCCCAATGATACAATGCTGTGAATATGTAGAAGGGTTAGAAATAAGTACTGTAACAATAGATAACTATAAGGCTGCCTACGAAGCCACCCAATACCTTGTGAGTTTAGGGCATAAGCATATTGGGTTTGTAGGTGGCGAGGGTAACTATATATCATCAGAGCTGCGGTTACAGGGATTTCAAGATGCTATGAAAGCACAAGGTATACCTGAAAAATCTGAGTATCAATGCACTAGTCAATATAGTTACAAAGGTGGCAGTAGGGCCTGTGAAAAGCTCATGGGCTTATCAGTCCCCCCAACAGCGATATTTGCAGTAGCAGATAGTATTGCAGTTGGTGTGATTAAGAAGGCTTTAGAAAAGGGAAAGAAAATAGGCGAGGAATTAGACGTGATAGGTTTTGATGATACGGCTATTGCAAACGTCTATCATCCTACAGTGACTACAGTAGCTCAGCCAAGATTTGAGCTAGGACAAAATGCTTATTGGTTATTAAGGCAAACAATTGAAAATAAAATAAGTCAAAAGCAAGTCATCTATTTGCCACACACATTAAAAGTGAGGGAAACCACAAAGAGAGGGTAAGGTGAAGCGATATGGAAAAGAAAGTACGTGTTGGAGTAATTGGTTGTGGGGGGATTGCAAACGGAAAGCACATGCCAGGGCTTGCTCAGCTAGACAATGTGGAAATGGTAGCTTTTTGTGACCTCATAGAAGAAAGAGCCCAAAAAGCAAAAAATAAATTTGGTGTAGAGGATGCCGTAGTTTACACAGATTATCGTGAGCTTTTGAAGGACGATACCATAGAGGTGATTCATGTGTGTACGCCTAATAAATCACATAGTTTCGTAACAATAGATGCACTTGAGAGTGGCAAACACGTAATGTGTGAAAAGCCTATGGCCAAAACAGCCAAAGAGGCACGTGAAATGGTAGAGGCAGCAAAACGTACAGGCAAAAAACTCACTGTAGGTTACCAAAATAGATACCGTAGTGACAGCCTATATCTCAAAGAAGCTTGTAAAAATGAGGCGTTAGGGGAGGTCTACTTTGCGAAAGCTCATGCTATCAGAAGAAGAGCTGTGCCAACTTGGGGCGTATTTCTCAATGAAGAAGAGCAAGGTGGGGGACCACTTATTGATATTGGGACACATGCGCTTGATTTGACACTATGGATGATGAACAACTATAAACCTAAGATGGTCATGGGGAGTGCGTACAAAAAGCTTGGAAGCCAAACCCAAACAGCAAATGCATGGGGAGATTGGAACCAAGATGAATTTACGGTGGAAGATTCGGCATTTGGGTTTATTACAATGGAAGATGGGGCAACCATTATACTAGAGTCAAGCTGGGCGCTTAATACCTTAGAAGTTGGAGAGGCTAAGACAACACTTTGTGGGACAAAAGCAGGAGCAGACATGAGAGATGGTCTTAGAATTAATGGGGTCAAATACAATAAGCAGTATATAGAACAACCTGATTTTAGAGTAGGTGGCGTAGATTTCTATTCAGGAGAAGAAGAAAATCCAGGAGATTTAGAGATGAAGATGTGGATTGACGCTGTAGTGGAAGACAAAGAGGTGGTTGTTAAACCTGAGGAAGCATTAGTGGTGACAGAGATCTTAGAAGCCATTTATGAATCAGCAAAAACAGGTGAACCTGTAAGACTTGGATAATAGGGAACTCAAATCGTTTAGGGGCAGGAGGATATAAGATGCAATTAGGAATCATTGGGTGGATTACAGAAAGTAGTTTCCAAAAGGCAAAAGAGATAAATTTAGATTTTACAATACAATACATCAATCAATTACTTGTCAATAGGGGGAAAAAATAATGAGTAAAGTGGCACTTCAGTTATATACATTAAGAGAAGAATGTAGCAAAGACTTTCTTGGGACATTAAAAAAGGTGGCAGAGCTTGGGTATGAGGGGGTAGAGTTTGCAGGCTTTTTTGGCGTACCAGCATTAGAACTTAAACAGTGTCTCGAACAATTGGGGTTAGAGGTGGTTGCAAGTCATATGCCTTTAGAAGACTTAAAGTACCGAATAGATGAGGTTATTGCTTACAACGAAGTTCTTGGTAATAGATACATTATTTGTCCATGGTCAGAGATGAAGATGGCGTACCATATTGATGAGTTGGCTGATATATTTGGGAGAATTTGTGAGAAGTTAAAAGAGCACGATATGATTCTTGGATACCACAATCATGATCATGAGCTTAAGGTGGTGGGCGAGGATGTGTTACTGACACAATTTTTCTCTAGATTAAGAGGAAAGATTGTAGGTGAGTTAGATACTTTTTGGGTATATCGTGCAGGGTTTGACCCAGTAGATTATATGAAGAAGATAGGACATCAGCTTTCATTTGTTCACGTCAAAGATGGGGATAGTCAGCGCCTTGCAGCATTAGGTGAGGGGGAGCTTAATCTCCCTGCTATTATTGAACAAAGTGAGAAAATGGGTATCAAGTGGATCATCGTAGAAAATGATCAGCCTTACCCAACAGGTCTTGAAGATGCAGAACGTAGTATGGCATATCTCAAAACAATAAGGGGGTAATATTATGAAACTAGGGGTATTTACTTGTTTGTTAGGAGACAAATCATTAGATGAGTCATTGGCTTATTTTAAATCAAAAGGGATTCAGATGGTAGAAATCGGATGTGGGGGCTATCCAGGTAAATCTCATGCAGATCCTGAAGTGTTACTTCAAGATGAAGCGGCCCTTGAAGCGTTCAAGGCTACTATTACCAAACATGGTATGGAGATTAGTGCTCTAAGCTGTCATGGGAATCCTGTGCATCCACAAAAGGATAAGGCGGCGCAGTTTGATAAAGATCTTAGAAACTGTGTACTGCTGGCAGAAAAACTAGGTATTCGCCAAATCAATACGTTCTCTGGATGTCCAGGGGACCATGAGGGGGCTAAATACCCTAACTGGGTGACTTGTCCTTGGCCAGAGGATTTCTTAGAGGTGTTAGAGTATCAGTGGAATGACGTACTGATCCCTTATTGGAAAGATTTCGTGGCTTTTGCCAACTCTCATGGCGTAGACAAAATAGCTTTAGAACTACACCCAGGATTTGCGGTATATAATACCCATTCACTTCTCAAACTGAGAGAGGCTGTGGGGCCAGAGATTGGGGCAAATCTTGACCCAAGTCATCTTTTCTGGCAAGGAATGGACCCTGTAGCGGTGATTCGTCAGTTAGGGGATGCTATCTTCCACTTCCATGCGAAGGATACTAAGATTGATGCGTATAATACAGCAATCAATGGTGTATTAGATACACAGCATTATGGCGATATTGCTAAGCGCTCATGGGTGTTTAGAAGTGTAGGGTATGGTAACGATACAAATACATGGAAAGATATCATGTCGGCTTTAAGAATAGTAGGTTATGACTATGCCATTAGTATAGAACATGAAGATGGCCTCATGAGCCAGAATGAAGGGCTTACCAAGGCAATTGAGTGCCTTCAAGAAGTGATGGTATTTGAAGAGATGCCTAAGATGTGGTGGGCATAGGCTGAAGGTGGAGGCTAGCAGATGAATGGGATGAATCAAATTCAGACAACACAGACTTTGACAGACACACAACTTGCAAACATGCCAGGATTTAGAGGTATGGATTCACCATTATACAATGGATTGTTTTGGTTATTTGCAGTTGGGATTGTTGGGATAGTTGTTTATCTAAGGAGAAATAATCCAGATAAATAATCAATCGATTATAGAGGAGAGGGGTCACAAGATGGCATATAATTTAGCGATTATTG
>JBOFEH010000030.1:0-43205 GCA_051647765.1 Cellulosilyticaceae bacterium
TCATAAATCTGATCTTTAGTATAAACTCTCCCTCTGTTATTGGCTAATAAATAAAGAATATCAAACTCCTTGGGGGTAAGTTGTATAAACTGTTCCTTATAGTAAACACTTCTATTCCCGCCATCAATCACTAGCTCTCCGCATTTTAGTTTATTTTCTACTGCCTCAGGTTGAGTACCCTCTTGCGGTGTATTAATAATTAGAGAATGATATTCTCCTTGTCTTAACCCTTCTATTCCCTCTAATAAATCACTGATTGCCTCTCTCTGTGATCCATCTTGTTGTAATTGCTCCAAAAGCCATTGACACACACCATCATTAATTGATATCACTAATGCTTTTTGACTCATCTGATTCCCTCCACACTATTAGAGTAACTCTGCGTATTTTTTGACGTAGATTTTCTTTAACAATGTGGCCAGTGCCATATAACAAACGATTGTTACTAGGAGCCATACAAAATAAATGGGTGGCATTGGGTGCATACCAATCATTGCGCCAAATGGGGTATAAGGAATCACTGTACCTATTGCAATTGCAATGGTCGTAACAAGTGTAACAGGGAGTGATGCTCTACTTTGCACAAAAGGTATTTGAGGTGTTCGAATCATATGAATAACCAATGTCTGAGACCATAAAGACTCTACAAACCAACCTGCATTAAATAAACTCATAAATAAGACTTGGTCTACACTTGGGTCATTATAACCGCCACCACATACCATTGGGCATATGACAAAATACATCAAAATATAAGTGGTAATATCAAATACTGAGCTGGTCGGTCCTATCCATAGCATAAACTTTCCAATAGAGGATGCATCCCACTTCCTAGGTTTTTTGAGGAAAGCTTCGTCCATATTATCCCATGGGATTGAGATACAAGAAATATCATAGATCAAGTTCAGTACAATCAGCTGAATAGAGACCATTGGCAAAAATGGTAAGAAGGCACTAGCGACTAATACCGAAAACATATTCCCAAAGTTAGAACTCGCCGTCATCTTAATATACTTAATCATATTTCCAAACGTCTTTCTGCCTTCAATGACGCCATTTTCCAAAACCGTTAAGTCTTTTTCTAGTAAGATTATATCTGCTGACTCTTTGGCAATATCTACTGCGGTATCTACAGAAATACCCACATCTGCCATCCTCATAGCTGGTGCATCATTAATCCCGTCTCCCATAAAGCCTACAACATGGCCATTCTCTCTTAGCCTATGCACAATACGTGACTTCTGGTCTGGTGAAAGCTTCGCAAAGATACTATACAGCTCTACAGCTTTCTCTAGTTCCGCTTCATCCATTAACTCAATGTCTGACCCTAATAAGATTTTTGTTGTCTCTAATCCCACTTGGTTACACACAGCTTTTGTCACTCTCTCATTGTCACCTGTTAGCACTTTGACAGACACACCATAATCTTTTAGTGATTGAATAGCCTGTTGTGTACTCTCTTTGGGCGGATCTAAGAACGCCAAGTATCCCATAAGCACCATATCTGATTCATCACTTACAGAAAATACCCCTTCAACCGATGGATTTGTTTTTTGTGCAACAGCAATAACACGCATACCTTGATCATTTAATCTAGCCACCGTCTTGAGAATTTCTTTTTTGATTTGTTTGGTAAGCGCTTTAACTTCACCCTTATATTCTGCATAACTGCTGATTTGTAACATTTCTTCTACTGCACCTTTGGTAATGAGTTGTGTTTTACCTGTTTCATCAGCCAATACTACACTCATACGACGTCTTTCAAAATCAAAGGGAATCTCATCTACTTTTTCATAAACACCAAACAGCTTTTCCTTCCCCTGATTTTTTGTATATTCAATAATAGCTAAATCCATCAAATTTTTAAGTCCTGTTTGATAATATGAATTCATGAAACCATGTCTTAAGACTCTCTCATCCTCATCTCCATGAATATCTAGGTGGTACTCCAATACAACTTTATCTTGTGTTAACGTCCCTGTCTTATCCGTACACAAAATATCCATAGCCCCAAAATTTTGGATAGCATTAAGATTTTTTACAATGGTTTTCTTTTTGCTCATTTCCACTGTACCCTTGGCCAAACTTGTGGTAACAATCATTGGTAACATCTCTGGTGTTAGTCCTACAGCTACAGAAAGTGCAAAAAGTAGCGCCTCCATCCAGTCTCCCTTTGTAAAACCATTCACAAATAATACTACTGGTGCCATTACCATCATAAAACGAATCAAAATCCATGAAACAGAATTAACACCCTTTTCAAAACTAGATACCATTTTTGTATCTACAATATTTCGTGATATATTCCCAAATAGCGTTTCATTCCCTGTTGCTACGACCACGCCTCTAGCCGTTCCGCTAATAACATTGGTTCCCATAAAGGCTAGATTGGCATATTCCATAGGACTGCTATAAATAATATTGGATCTCACATCGACCACTTTTTCTACTGGTTCACTTTCTCCTGTCAGTGCTGATTCACTGATGAACAGATCTTTTGCCTCTAATATTCTCATATCGGCTGGAATCATATCCCCCGCAGACAAACATACAATATCACCATATACCACTTCTTCTAACGGGATTTCAATTTGTCCCTTTCCACTACGTTGCACACAGGTTGTCGTCTTGACCATCGCACTAAGCTTCTGGGCTGCCAAACTAGATTTTGCTTCCTGAACAAAGCGCAGTGTTCCACTAATTGTCACCATGGTTAATACGATTATAACCGTTGTGAAATCAGCTTCTTCTGTAGGTACAATTATGACATCCGTAAACAAAGAAATCATTGCAAGTATTAATAGTACAATCGTAAACGGATTGATAAATGCTTTGCAAAAACGTTGCACTGGAGACTCTTTTTTCCCATGGCTTATTTTATTCTCACCATACTGCTCTCTATGAGCTGCAACCTGAGTTTCTTTCATACCCTCTAAAGATATAGCCATTACGTCTAATACATTCGCTTTATCTTTTCTGGCTATTTCTATTAATTTTTCATTTAATTGTGTCACCTTGAGAGCTTGTTGCTCTGCAAACTGTGCCTTATTATTTTTAAATAGATTTTTTTTCATGTCTTATCCCCCTTATTATTTTGATACCGATTCTTAGATAGGAAGACACGAAATCTGACACTTGGCCATTTTAAAAAGTATATTTAATTTTAAAATTTAGGATGAGGAAAATCAGAAGCTATCTGATACCTTTTCTGGTTTCCCTGCTCACTATCACCATCACATCCCGATCCCGTGCCCATACTACTACCTGCTTCCATTTTCCTCACCTCCTTTTAATCAAACAAAAAACCTTTGTCAAAGCATCACAATGACAAAGGTTTTATCCCATACTAAATAAAAGTATTTAGATTGAATTCATCATCGTTCAAGCTTTAGCATCGTAGGGCAGTGAAATTGTATTAGGTTATGCCTTGTATTCGACATCCCCTGCTGACCATCTCATAGTGTCTCCACTATTTTGCGGTAACAATCCATATCCCTACGGTAGCCTCACCTACCGAAATTATTTTATTTTTCCAATAAATTCATTATATCAAAAAAAACTTATAAATCTATGTGTTTTTTCTTGCTTTTTTATGACTTTCCTTTTTCTCTCTAAATCATTAACTTACTTTTTATAAAATTAAGTTTGAATACTTAAAATAAACTTTACAAAACATTAGAATTCATATAAACTATCCAAGGACAATTGAATAGGCAAAATTAGGGAAACTTAATGACGCAAAGCTATAGGGGTTAAGGCATATGCTATACCAGCCAGTTGCTGCAAGTGAAAACTTATTCTGCCTCTCTTTTTTTCAAAAGATGAGGTTTTTATTATGCTAAAAATATTTTTGTACTTAAGTATATTTTTTACTACCCTTTTGCTCAATTGTCTTAGCTTGTAGAAATTACAAATATCTTAAACTAAAAAGGGAGTGTACTATGATTAAAAATCTAAACTTATCCAAAAAACTCACACTAGGTTTTGGTTCTTTACTTGCAATAATCTTATTGATTACCATCTTAGCAGCATTATCACTCAGCATTATTACTTCTAAGGTTAATTTTGTGAAAAATAATTCTTTACCTGTAGTAAACGTCTCATGGCAAGGTCGACGCGCAATGGTAGCAGTAGAACGTAGCTTTTACCAAGCCTTAACTGCAACCTCATCGCAAGAACGACTCGACCATATAGATGCTGCCAATAATGAACTCTCACTATTACAAAATGAAATCGTCCCTGTCCTCAAAGAAAAATATTATGGGGATGCTACGCATATTCAGCAATTAGACGATATCATGCTCAATACTATAAACCCCAAAAAAGCATTTATTACCCTTGTAGAACGAGGTGATATGGATGGTGCTAGACTGGCTTTAGATGAGTATCTGCAAATTTTCTCACAAGCCGGTAATCTTCTTGTCCAAATTAATACTGGTGCTACTCTAAGAATAGAAGAACGCATAGGCGAAATACAAACTATCGGTGTGTTCTTAATTATTGCTTTTATTATAATGATTATTTTAGCAATACTCTTTGCCCTTAATCTTTCAAAAAAAATCATTAGTAGTATTGCTGATCCTGTTACCGAAATAGACCTCGCAGCCAAAGAACTTGCTAAAGGTAATTTATCTCAGGCCATAGTTTCCTATGAATCAAATGATGAATTAGGAAGCCTTGCAGAGAGTATGCGTATCACTATAAAAACTTTACAAACTTATATTGAAGATATTAGCCACAACTTAACTTATATGGCTGAAGGTGATTTCTGCCAAGTCATTGAATCCAACTATGAGGGAGACTTTGAGCCTATCAAAAATTCCCTCACTAATATATTAACCCGCTTCAATCATACGTTAAAAAATATTAATCAATCCGCTGAAGAAGTAAGCAATGGTTCAGAAGATATTGCTAAAGGCGCTACTGAACTGGCTCAAGCTGCTACTGAACAAGCTAGTATTGTAGAAGAATTTGTAGCATCTACAGATGAAATCTCACAAAATATTAATGAAACCGTAGCCATGGTTCACCAAACCAGCACACTCTCTCAAGAAGCTACTACTAAAGCCTCTGAAGGTATCCATGTTATGGATCAAATGCTTAGCTCTATGGATGATATTAGCGCATCTAGCAAAAATATTGCCGAAGTACTCAAAGCTATTGAAAATATAGCTGACCAAACAAATCTTCTCGCCCTAAATGCTGCCATTGAAGCTGCACGTGCCGGAGAAGCAGGCAAAGGATTTGCTGTAGTCGCTAGTGAAATAAGAGATTTAGCCAATAGAAGTTCTGAAATCGTTAAAGAAATTGAGGGTATGATTAAAACAAGTCTTGAAAATGTAGCCACAGGACAAACCATGGCAAACCATACAGCCGTTTCACTCAAAGAAATCAGAAACTCTGTAGATAAAACTACCGAAATCGCTGGCAAACTACTAGAAAATAGCAACCAACAAAAAGAAGCTATTGATGCATTAGGGGCTGGCACCAAACAAATTGCCACAGTCACCGAATCTAACTCATCTACTTCCCAAGAAAGTGCCGCTGTCAGCGAAGAACTGGCTGCTCAAGCAGAAAACCTTAGGAACTTAATCCAATACTTTAAACTCAAAGTGTAGTCCTGACATAGCCTATCTATAATTTTTATAGCACAAACGCCTAGAAACAATTCTAGGCGTTTGTGCTATATTATTGATTGTATTTCTTTAATAAACTGATATACTGCTCTTCGGGCCTTAAAAAATTACAGCTTTCATCCTTTTCAATGCCTGCTATTAATCCCTTCACTACATGCTTATTAAAATCCCCCTCTGGATCTTTCGTCTGAATATGCCTATAGAGAGGTGACTGTGTGATATCCCATTTTGAATTCCCTGCAATCAGTATCCCTTCTAAATTTTCCATACACTTGGCTGTATCTTGGCATAATACCCCCAACTGAAAATGTGCCATATACTTATTGTACTCCCACAAATCATAGAGCGTTGCAGTATCTCTTGAAATATTAGCTAAATGCTCCGCCCTATTGATATCATCCTCTTTTACTGCGATTTCTAGCATACTCACTAAAATCATTTGAAGCTCAGTAACCATGCTCATTACTCTACTCTCTAATAGCTCTGATGCCTGAGATAATTTTCCTTGTTTCACATACAGTTGTGCTTGCCTTTGCATCTTGTCCACTGGTGACTTTGGCAAAGTGTCTATTAAACTTTGTGCTTTTTCATACTCTTCTCTCTCCATATACCTTGCAATAAGCATAGCATTGGCCTGATGACGAATTTCATCATTCTCACTATGAGCCACTCTTTCATATAATTTTTCTATTTCTATGCGATATGAAGAATCCTCTGGTCCCCCATACATCAACAGTGATCCCTCTAGGGTAAGACCTATCATATAAATCAGCATATCACATGTTGGATACTCCTGCATTTTCACCATTGCTACCTTATAACCCGCTTCAAACCCTTGTTGCTGAATGGTTGCCACCAGTTCATTTGTAAAGTTTGCTACCTCTTTTTCCGATAAATCCTCATTAAAAGATAGTAATGTATTAAGGTCCACTTTTAGGAGCCTTGCCAAGGCTTGCTCCTTTATACCTTTATGAATCAGTGGCCTCTGTTACTATTTATTGTATCACCCCATATTGGCTGATACAATTGAATGACTGTTAACTTAAAAGGGTATAAATTAACCGCTAGTTAATTTATACCCTTTTAGTCCATACTACGGCTTCATATAAATATGAACCTTTCCTTCTATCACCATATAGAATACTTTCGTTCCCTCTGGGCATTTATACCTGACAATACCTTCAGCTTGTTCATAGGCTTTTACTATTTTTGAGCCTTTTGTCTTAAGCCACACGGTCCCACTATTACCGTACTTATTCGCATGGCAAGTGGCTAGTACACCTTCTATCACCTTGATATCTGAGACCTCCCATAGTTTTTTGTTCTTGTTGTTACTACTCATTACAGCAAGGGTAAGTATGCCATTTCCCCCTAGAATCATCATTGTAGCCATTCCAATCCCCTCTTTAAGTCCACCCGCTGTAGCCAGTATCCACACACCAAACAATGCACATATCCCCAAAATAATATTTAATGCCACATAGCATGCTTTGAGTTTCTTAGTTCTAATTTGACTCCTCCCAAAGAGAATATCCCGCTCTTCTTGTGTTAATAATCTCCAGCCCCCCTCAATCTCCTCAAATGCTTTTCCTAGGTTTTGTTTCTTTCCCACGACCCCACTCCCCCTTGTAAAATTAATCAAAAAAAGACACCACAAAAGTAGTGTCTAGATGTGTTATCTCATCAAGAAATAAGCAATCACAATAACCCCAAGTACAATACGATAGTACCCAAATGCTTTAAAATCATGTTTCTTAATATATCCCATCAAGAACTTGATTGCAAGAATAGATACCACAAATGCTACAATCATTCCTGTAAGCAAAATGGTTAATTCCATACCTGTAAAGGCTAACCCAAATTTTAGAAGTTTGAGTAAGCTTGCTCCCGCCATAACTGGAATCGCTAAGAAGAACGTAAACTCTGCTGCAACAAAGCGTGATGTTCCAATCAAAATAGCACCAATGATTGTTGCGCCTGAACGTGATGTTCCTGGTATAAGCGCTAATACTTGGAATATACCTATTAATAACGCTGTTTTGTACGTAATGTCTTCAAGTTTGGTAATCTTTGCAACCTTGTCTTTATTACGGTTTTCTACCCAAATAAAGAGTACCCCATAAATAATAAGCATCAGTGCCACTGTTTGATAATTATAGAATAACGCATCGATTTGATCATCAAAAGGAAGCCCTATGATTGCCGCTGGTAATGCTGCTGCTAATACTTTTAACCAGAGATTAAATGTATCTTTTTTGATTTCTATCTTATTGTTTTTGAGGCCAAATGGGAAAAGTTTATTCCAAAACAATACCACTACCGCCATAATGGCTCCTAACTGAACAACTACAAAAAACATTTCTTTAAAGGCATCTGATGTATTAAGCTGAATAAATTCATCTGCCAAAATCATATGTCCTGTACTACTAATTGGAAGCCACTCTGTAATACCTTCAATAATACCTAGTATAATAGCTTTAAAAATTTCTATAAACTCCATTTTATCTTCCTTTCTTAAGTCCGATGATTCATTTATCGTTCTTAGTATAACATATTTTAGGACGGTGTCATCTCTTTCATTTAACCTTCGTATAGATGCATGATCCTGTTACTGACTTTAGTATAAACACTTTTGCTAGCATGTTCCTTAAATTCACCTTACACCAAGCTTACACTTTTGTAAGCTTTATATTAAGATTCCCTCACAGTGGTCTAACTCATGCTGAATAACCTGTGCGACAAAGCCATTGAACTTCTGTTTTTTCTTTTTGAAGCTTCTATCACGATATTCTACTTCAATAGACGCATACCTCTTTGTTTTCTTCGTTCCTGTATGTGATAAGCATGCTTCCTCTGCCTCATAGATTGTTTGGCTTGTCTTAACAATTTTAGGGTTCACCAAAGGCACAAAATGCTCTCCCATTTTAGCGATAATAATCCGAACACCCTCTCCAATCTGATTGGCAGCCAATCCAACACAAATATCTTGATTCGCCTTGGCTGTATCAATCATATCTTCAATAATATACAAATCTTGTTTCGTTGCCTCTACCGCTTTTTGCACTAGTCTATCGTGGTCTTTTACAATATCTCTAATCATAGTATTTTTCTAGGCTATGAGCCTAGTTCTCCTTTAATTTGATAGCTTATTATATCACAAACATCTATCACCCCCATAAAAAAGAGAGAGCTTAGGCTCTCTCATTGATTTTATAATATTAAGAATATATGATTTAATCAATATGCATAGAGAGGGATTTTATCGCTATTCTCTCGTGGCCTCTGCAAAATTTGCCCTCACTTGTCTCAAATCCCCACTATTACTACTCAAAGGTAAACAACACCCTCTGTATACTGTCACCTATTCTCCCACACACTATCAACATAAGTATTGGATTCCTGTTTATCTCACTCTTGGGGTATTATTCGCATTATTGGGCTTTATTTGTCCTGCCTTGTGGTTTAAAGGAATTTTCTTACTCTTAGGCACTCTTTTGCTATTAATGGTTTTTATTTGATAGTACGCCTCATGCTACCAACAAATGGTTTCACTGTTTTCAAAATCTAGTGTAACCTCAGCTTCTTTGAAGTGGATTTCAAAAAGTACTAAGTACTGCCCCACTTGCTCAATGGTCTCTTCATATTCTGGAATCTTTGCAATAAATCCTTCCTTAATATCATAAACCGTATAGTGACTTTTGGAGACAGTAGCCTCTTTCACACGCACATGGGCATTACCACTGTGCGGTATCGTTGTAAAAGCTACACCATTATTCTGCTCAAATTCTTGTACTTTTTGATTATCTCCAAATGACGAAAAATAAATCACGCCTTCTTGAGTTTCATCATACAAAAAGTTAACAATCCTTACATGAGGTCTGCCTGCCCCGCAAGTCGCTAAGGCAACCTCAGTGTGTTCCTTCATTATTGTTTTAAATACTTCTAATGCATTCATTTGTATCCCTCCATTTTATTGATTGATAAGACATCTCTAGTATAACCCCCTAATGTTGACAACGTGATGTCAGGGTTATAAAATTAATTTACCAAAAAATTTAGAGGAGTATCTACATATGAAAATCGACCGTTTAATCGCTATCATCATGGTCCTTCTTAATGATGAAAAAATTACTGCCCCTAAGCTTGCTAAGATGTTTGAAGTGACTACACGAACAATCTATAGGGATATTGATACTATTGCCCAAGCTGGGGTTCCTATCGTTACAACGCCTGGTGTAGATGGTGGTATTAGTATATTGCCCTCTTTCAAAGTGGACAAAAAGTTCTTCTCTCCTGAAGACATTCAATCACTCCTCATGGGACTTTCTAGTATTGAGACCACACTCTCCCCCTCTGAACTGATTGGTGTAAAAGCAAAACTCAAGACTCTTTTGCCCCCTACGATGACCAAAGATGTCCTCTTAAAATCAGGTCAAATTACTATTGACCTGACCACTTGGATAGGGAACAAAAATTTCATCCAAACGCTCCACCAACTCAAACATGCCTTAATCAAAAGTACGCTTGTTTCCTTTGATTACTGTAACTTAGACGGACACAAAAGCCATCGCATTGTTGAGCCTTATCAGCTTATTCTCAAAGAATCCTACTGGTATTTGCAGGCTTATTGCACCCATAAAGATGCTTTTAGAACTTTTAAATTATCACGCATCTTAGATGTGACTCTTTTAAATACACCTTTTGTCCCCCGCGAATTCTCACCTCTCCCATTAAGCGGCAAAGGCTGGATTGATAAAAAGCTCATCACCATCCAACTTCGTATTGATGCTTCTCTCCTAGAAAAAATGATAGAACTATGCGGTGAAGACCATGTGCATCCTAGTGAAAATCATACATTCCTAGCTGATTTTCCTTTTGCTCCCGATGAAATGGGCTATAATCTCTTACTAAGTTTTGGCCCAAACTGTGAATGCTTAGGCCCTGAATGGATTAGACAGGAATTAGCCCAGCATATCCAGAAATTCTATCGTATTTATAACGCCTAGCCTAAGTTAGGTGTTATTTTTGTGTATCCTATCATTCACTTACAACTATGGGGAGATAAATAGTAAAACAAGTTCCCTCTCCTATTTGACTTTCACAGGCTATATGCCCGCCATGTGCTTCTATAATATATTTACAAATCGACAATCCAAGCCCCGAACCCGTGACGTCTTTTCTTGATTTTTCTCCCCTATAAAATTTGTTAAAAACATAAGGAATGTCTCCATACTCAATACCAGGCCCTTTATCTTTGACCCTAATCATTAATTGTGCCTGTCCTAGATTACTTTGAATCTCTATACATTTCCCCTCTGCTGCATACTTGATGCAATTACTGACTAGGTTCTCCATAACCTGTGTTATACGTCTCACATCTATTGCCACAATACAATTAGGTACCTCATTTTGAACATGACAGGTCATCTGATTTTTTTCAACAAATAGCTTGATTTCTTGGGTGAGACTATGGAAGTACTCCCCAAAATAAATTTCTTTTGGCTCAATAGTCAAGGCTCTCAGCTCTGCCTTTGAATGCTCTAACAAATCATCAATCATGGTATTTAATAGATCAGCTTTGTTGACAATCACTTCTGCATATCGCTTAAGCTTATCAGGATTTGTAATCACACCGTCTCTTAAGCCTTCGCTATAGGCCTTCACAGAAGAGAGTGGTGTTTTTAAGTCGTGGGATATACATGCAATCAGTTCTTTTTGAGATTTTTTGAGTTGGTTTTCTCTCTCTTGTTTGCTCTTCAACTCATCTCTCATGAGCTCAAACACATACAACAAATCACCTATTGTACTGTTTTTGACCTGCTTGGCTAGGGTTTCTCTTACAGGTTGTTCATAATCTCCTTTAATAATTCCCTCGGCAGACACACAGATTTTTTGGATAGGCTTTAGCATATTATAGTAAAAGTATATCCCTACCCCTACCAAGCCTAATCCTATAATCAATATGACAACCATAATTGGGCCAAATAGCAACCCAATAATCTGCTTATCCGAGTAGCTATATACGGCTTCTTTTGGAATCAAAAAGACTACAAAGGCTACTGCATCTCCTTGTTTTTCCAGAACAAAAGTACTCTTAAGTAGCCCCTTATACTGATTCGCAAAGCTTTGATCCATTTGGATAGTTTCTGTTAGAGGCACCGTCTCTCCAAAACCAAATAGAGGATCTGCATAATGTACTTTACCACTCAGATCAATCACCGCATAAGGATAGGTTGTATCTGCGCACTGCCCTTGTTGCAGCTGTTTTAATTGATCTACTACCAAAAGCCTTGTACGATTATACAAGGCTCCCTCTCCAAGTCGTGCTATGCGGCTTATTCCTATTAACACCGAACCAACTAGTAATCCTATAATCCCCAATACAACAATGCTATATTGCAATCCTCTTTTTTTCACGTTTATCACTTCACTCCGCTAATTTGTATCCCACGCCCCATATGGTCTTAATAAGGTCTAATCCCCGTGCACCCAGCTTCTCACGCAACCTCTTAACATACACCGTTACGCTATTTGTATCACCATACTCCTCATAGCCCCACACTTGTTGATAAATTTGCTCCTTTGAAAACACTTGATAAGGATGGCTCACCAAAAAATACAAAATCTCAAATTCTCTGGTGGTTAATTCTAACACCTCATCTTGGACTTTGGCCGTATAGCTTTTCTTATCTAAGCACAATGTCCCTATCCCAACGGATTGCTCCTCTAACGGCTGCTCTAACCCACCTGAATACCGACGCAAATGTGCCTTAACTCTAGCAACCAATTCCATTGGACTAAAGGGCTTTGTGACATAATCATCTGCCCCTATCCCTAGGCAGATCACCTTATCCATTTCTCCATTTTTAGCCGACACCATAATAATAGGTATAGAAGTGGTCTTTCTCATGGCCTTACACAGAGCTATGCCATCCAGCTTAGGGAGCATAATATCTAATAATGCAAGATCTATCCTGTCTTCTTGAAACAGCCTTAGCCCTTCCTCTCCCTCTCTTGCTAGTACGACCCTATAGCCTTCTACCTCCAAATAGTCTCTGAGTATTTCAGCCAACTCTTTTTCATCTTCTACAATGAGTATTGTATATGCCACTTCTATCCCCCTCCTCATGACTTTTATGGCTACCAGCCTCTTTCCTGCAAGAAGCGGTACAGAATGTTTTCTCTTTCTTTTCTAGCCTCTCTTTGGAATTTTCCAAGTTCCAAAATACCGTCTATACGGCCATCCCTTAGGAAGATGATGCGATTGCCCCGAGCTGCCGCCTTGAGGTCATGTGTTACCATAACCATAGATTGCCCCTCCTCAGCTATTTGAGTAAATAAGTCTAGTACCTTCTCTCCTTGAGCCGAGTTCAATGCCCCTGTGGGTTCATCTGCAAACAAAATCTTAGGATTATTGATCAATGCTCTACAGATTGCTACTCTTTGTTTTTGACCACCTGATAACTGATGCGGGTATTTATGTTCATGTCCCTGTATCTCCATCTGACTGAGTAACTGCTCTACCTTATTCTCTATCGCTTTTTTAGTTTGGCCCGTTTTGTAAGTTGGGCTCACTATATTTTCATACACCGTCAAATCTGGAATCAGATGCATTCCCTGAAATACAAAACCAATCTTTTCTCTTCTAAGCTGTGTCATCTGCCTTTCTTTTCCTTGTAGTAGCGCTTCATTTTGGAGCCAAACCTTACCACTTGTATGCTCATCCATACCGCTCAGCATATAGAGTAATGTAGACTTTCCAGACCCCGAACTCCCCATAATCACCGTAAAATCTCCTTCATAGATTTCTAAATCTATATTTTTGATAATATGCGTGAGTTCCCCATCTGTAATAAAACTTTTACAGAGTAATTCTGTTTTTATTATAACATTTTTTTCTGATAATTCCATATTCTATCCCCCTATTCCTGATTTAAGGTTTTGACACTTAGTTTGTAAAGTGACACCGAAGACAGCAAGCTGCTCATCATAAAGAGCATCACCACAAGTCCATTCATCACCACCAAATGACCTAAGTCATATAATACTGGATACTTCTCAAATCCAAACACCGAAAGTGCAAGTGACATCACATGAGGGTAACTTACTATAAATAGAGGCAATGTTACGAGACTTGCAACCCCAGCTATAATGGTGATATACCACATATTGACCCGAATAAGATGCATACTCTCAAATCCAATACTCTTATAGATACTATTGATTTTGGCATGTGTGACATTTCTTAAGACCACAATCCCAAATATATTAATCAGTCCCATCACAATAATAAAGCTCATAAATGGCATTAAGGCTTTCTCCTGAGGCGCCGTAATCATATCTAATATAGCTTTGAACACGTCTTCACGGTTAGTTACCTGGAGGCTACTCCCATATAGGGTTTCATACTCTTCTTTAAATACCTCTCGGTCTACGCCTTCTTTTAGATAAACGGATAAGGAGGGATAGTAAAATGGCATACCACTTCCCTCAAATGCTTCCCCTAACATCCTGACACATCTTCCCATGCCATAATAACTTTGAAACGTTCCTGTTATCAAAAAACTTTGGGTCTTCTCACCTATAACAATCTCTATATAGTCTCCGATAGACTTCCCTAACTGCTCGGTAATCACAGTTGTCAGCGCCACTTCATCTGCATATTTAGGGTTCCTTCCCTCTATTAGCGGTACATCTATAGCGCTCAAATCTTCAAATACATAGGCTTGTATATTGGTATCTGCCATTCCCTTTTGCCACTTCAGTTCTACACCTCTATCAGCATTTTCTCTCACCACTTTTGTAACCCTTGGATCCTTTGTGACTTGGTTATAAACCACATCAGCACATTCTGGGGCATTGGTCTCCAAAAACACGTCGCTGGCATCAAAGCCCAACCAATAATAGTTGTATTCTGCAAACGATTTGACCGTGTCCATAGTAGCTACTGCAAAATTCACACCATAGAGAGAAACCACTGCTGTTAATATAATAAAAATTGTATTCCTTCGTTCTCTCCTTAATACTCTCATAGCCATATGCACTGGACTAAAACAAATTAACCTATTCCTTTTCTTAGGAGTTGTTTTTCTCTTCCCTAGTTCACTCTTTCTATCCAAAAAAATCTCTACAGGACTTACCTTCCTTGTGGTTCTTAGCACACTATAAATATTTAAGGCAACAATCCCTACCACGACAACTATTGTGATTATCCCTGGTATGAGTAATGTGCCACCTCTTTTGACTCCTATTGTCTCAAAAGCCTGCTCCAAAAAACTATAAGATATACCATAAGACCCTACAATCCCTAGCCCTACACCCAGACAGGTCAAAAATAAATAAGCCTTCATATACATCCCTAAAATCATATTATTGGTGTACCCTATTGTCTTGTACGTAGCAATCGTTTTTATTTCTGCAAGCACTGTATTACGAACCATAAACCGTATAATCATACAACTTACAAGCAAAATAATGAGTCCTCCTCCGAAGAGAACACCTCCTAATATTTGTCCTGTAATCAAATTAAACTGAACCATTTCCTCTAAAGGCCTTGTCACAGCATTTAACTGTCCTCCATTGTTGGCTCTAATATGAGTTATTAATTCTGCTCCTGTTTGATTATTGTCTCCATAAACCAGCATCACCTTCCCATAGGTTCCCCCTTGTGGCAACGTTTTGACAATGATTTCACAGGCAGATGCCAAGCTACTCATATAAGGCTCTACCACAAAAGCATTGATACGATAGACATAGTCTGTATTTCCTATTGTAAGTCTAATCTCATCCCCTACCTCCAAATCATAGCTTTGCCTAATCACTTCTGGTACAAGACACTCATTTGGCAAGAGTCCATGGGGCTTCTCACTCACATAACGTAAGTTTTGATGCACATCCTCTCTGTATTCACTGAGCCAAAAAAATCCCTCTATCTTCTCTCCAGACATAGTCTTCGCCTGATTAAACTGGTATTGATCCAAAAGCTTAATCTCCTGAACCCCCTCGCTCTCCTCAACCACCGTTTGCATACGCTCTACGGATTGCTGCGTTGAATCCCTCAAAAACAACATCACAGCCGGTGACTGACACGCCTCCACCAATTCCCAAAACGGTTTCTCCAAAGATAAAATAATACTGATTGCACTTGTCAGTAGCAAACTACAAATCAGCGCAATCATAAAAATCATGCTACTTTGAAACTTACGATGCCTTAATTTTTTGAGCCACACTTTTATTCCCCCTCTCATTCCTCTTAAACACATTATGAGGGCAAAATATAAAATAAAAAGAGCAAAAAAATTAAAAAAAATAAAAAAATCGCTAGACACTCATGAACGTGTCTAGCGACTTGTATCTTATTCTTAATAGCTTAAGGCATCTCTTTAATGATATCTCTTAAGTCTCTTGCTTTTTCTTTGAGCCTTGTATTAGCCCCTGACAAAATCAGTGTTCCCACATATTTCATCGCCTCTTGCTTATTTCCGATTCGTCTATAGAGCTCTGCCACAATATATATGACTGTATATTCGTCTAAGTGAAACAACGGATACCGTTCCTTCCCTAATGACTGACTAAATCCTTCAAGTGCCTTTTCAATAAATGCTTTCTCTTGAACCTCATCTTTCATATCTCTATAGAGCCACGCAATCTTGAGA
This sequence comes from Cellulosilyticaceae bacterium, assembly GCA_051647765.1. GTDB lineage: Bacteria > Bacillota > Clostridia > Lachnospirales > Cellulosilyticaceae > JBOFEH01. The sequence continues at coordinate 16,292 of JBOFEH010000030.1, forward strand.
CAAATATAGGCACGCTCGCCCATTTTGGCTTTTTTGACAATGGCCGTGAGCAGTGCCAGCTTATAAAGCACTATAGCATCTTCTATCTTGCGGTACTCTTCCCTTGGCGATGGTCTAAATTTATCACAGATTTCTTCTTTAATAAACTTCTTCTGCATAGGACTGATTTGAGCAAACGCTCTTTCTATCGCTGTATAACCACACTCACAATGAATGACCTCATAAATAGAAGGATCAATCAATGAATAATATGGTTTAAGATCACTGTCTGACTTGATATGCCTATTTCTTCCACTTCTAAGTGCCTTTGATTTAAACTTTTCGTCGCATACAGGGCACTCATATTTCTTATCATAAAGGAGCTGCTCAATCGTTACTTGTTCTGCATTTTCTTCAGCTTTTTGGCTATTCCTTGAAACTCTTTCTTCGTAGACTTTTACTTTTTCAAGCCCCGAAAAACCAAAATCAAACAGTTCTTTAAATAAGTTCATGTGTATCCCCCCTACCTTATATTGCTTTATCCAATGCTTCTATTTAAAATTATATCTTAATTTTAATGATACACCTATAGTTATCGTCATGCTTTTAAACAAATATTAATTGTTTTAACCTTAAGAACTCCGTTAATTTATCTGTCATAATCTCTCCCCTTTTCTGTGTTTGCCTAGTTTGCCTCTTTGTCTTGTAATTTTCTATATTCCATTGGTGTGACTGCCGTAAAACGCTTGAACACTGTAGCAAAATATTGACTGCTTGAAAATCCTAAGTCTAGTGCAATATCTGTAGCTGTTTGATTGGTTGTTTTGAGCCTATATTTAGCTTCTTTAATTTTTTGACGCAATATGTACTCTTGTGGTGGAATCCCTATTGCTTTTCTAAAGTTTGCCTTGAATCTACCTTCCGATAGATTCATAGCATTGGCAAGATTACGGATTGTTAGCGACTCCTCAATGTGTTTTTCTATATAATTTGTGACTTCAATCATGGCATCCTGTTGCTGATCCTCCTGCTCACTAGTGCATTCAAGCACTTCTAGAATATACGTCACCACCAAGTTTCTTATCTGTGTTTTGGCAACTGGTGTATCATCTATTCCATATTGTAGTAATTGTTCTAGAAGCTCTCCTAGTATAGCCTTTCCTTTAAATACCCGTTCTTTCAAATCCTCAAATTGTTCCTTAATATAGTCTGCTTCATCTGCATCAAAACATAGCTGCTTCAATCCATCTAATTCAATAATCATATAGTAAATCTGAGATTTATCTTTAGGGTGTTTCCCGGAACCATGTACCTCCCCTGGAAACGTCACAAATAGTTCTCCGCTACCTATAGGGTAATCCCTCCCTTCCACTGTATAGACTTGATCCCCTTTTATAAAGTAAGTAATCTCTAATGCCTTAGGATGGGTATGTTCTTCTATTAATCCATTTGCCCTCATATGGGTGACTTTTCCTAACTGAAAAGTAAAGTGAGGATGAATAGCCCTATAATCTATCACTATTCTTTTTGAAATCTTCTCTGTCGCCATAGTCCCTTAACCTTTTAAGTATCCTGTTTTGTATAATATTGTATCACATTACAAATATGAAAGAAACTTTTGAGAGGTTATAGTAAACTTATTTTAACTTTAATCGTAGAAAGGATTTTACACTATGTCTAGACCAAATATTCTTTTCATCATGACAGACGACCATGCCGCTCATGCCATGAGTTGTTATGGAAGTAAAGTCAACACAACACCGCAAATGGACCGCCTTGCCCAAATGGGTGCACAGTTTAATAACTGTTTTTGTACCAACTCAATTTGTGCGCCTAGCCGCGCTGTTATCCTTACTGGAAAACATAGTCACCTCAATGGTGTAACCACACTGGAAACACCTTTTGACGGCAGACAACAAACACTTCCAAAACTTCTTCAAGCCAATGGCTATGCCACTGCTATTATCGGCAAATGGCACTTAGGTCATGGTGAGCATTATGACCCAACTGGCTTTGACCACTGGGATATCTTCCCTGGCCAAGGTGATTATATTGACCCTGTTACAATCCGTATGGGTGAGCACATTCAACATACAGGATATGTTACAGATTTGGTAACGGACCTTACCATTGATTGGCTCGATCACCGCGACAAAGACAAACCATTCTTCATGATGTGCCATCACAAAGCCCCTCATAGACATTGGGTACCTGATGAAAAACATATGCATCTCTATGAGGAAGATCTGCCTGTACCAGATACTTTTATGGATACCTATGACGGGCGTAGTGATGCTATCAAATGTAATGCCATGGGCTTTGACTACCTTTCTGAATTTGATCTCAAGGCACCTTTCCCCACTGACCTGTCACCTGATGAGCTCAAACATTGGAAGTACCAACGGTATATGAAAGATTATTTACGTTGCATCGCCTCTGTAGATGATAATATCGGTCGTCTTCTTGATTATCTTGAAGCTAGTGACATCATGGAAAATACAATCATTGTCTATACTTCAGACCAAGGCTTCTTCTTAGGTGACCATGGCTGGTTTGATAAACGCTATATGTTAGAAGAGTCACTTCGTATGCCATACCTTATGAGCTATCCTGCCAAAATCAAGGCTGGTACTCAGATTAATGACCTTGTTGCTAACCTAGATTTTGCTTCTACATTCCTTGACTATGCTGGGATTGCAATTCCTGATGATATCCAAGGCAAGAGTTTTAGACCTATTTTAGAAGGGAACAAACCTAATGACTGGCAAGATTGCCTCTACTACCGCTATTGGGTTACCAAAGGAGAGCACGGCGTATCGCCTCACTACGGCATCCGCACAACAGATTTCAAACTCATCTGTTATCTGGCCGCGGCTATGGACTTTAATGGTGTCTCCCTTGAAGGTGTTCAAAACTGTGAGTGGCCTCAGTGGGAACTTTTTGACCTTCGCTCAGACCAAGAAGAGCTCTGCAACGTCTATGATGATCCACGCTATGCCCAAATTGTTTCAGAACTTACAGAGAGGTTATTCTCCCTCAAAGCATCTTACCTTGACTTCGAGGACTAACCCTTAACTTGTCACACTCCCCCCTTCATACACATAGACTATATTAATTCCTATGTTATGAAGGGGGAATCTTTTATGGAATATTACTTTACCCGTTCAAAAATTGCTCTAGACCAAAAACTCATCGAAAAAATAAACTTAGCTACTAAGACCTTAGACATTGCAATCTATAGTCTCACCAAAAATGAAATCGTAGATGCTATTATTGCGGCTAAACATCGGGGGGTTATAGTTCGTATTATCTGCGACCAAGACCAGGCTGCTAGTCGCTATGAAGCCAAGGATATCGAAAATCTAAAAAACAATAATATCCCTATTAAAGTCAATGCACATTCTGGCCTAATGCACCTCAAAATCTCTATTATCGACCAAAAAATCATTACCCTAGGCTCTTATAACTATAGCAAAGCGGCAACCACTTCTAATGATGAAGTACTAGCTATAGTAGAAAGCGAAACTGATGCACAAGCCTTTACCGCCCAGTTTGAAAAAATGTGGCATGACAACACCCGTTTCAAAAGTATTTCTTAATCTGCACACCAAAAAAGAGGAGATTCGTCATCTCCTCTTTTTTGAACCTACTAGCTTTATTCTTCATTTGTATAGTGACCTGTAATATTATAAATAAGCCATTCTGCTACATTTGTTACATGGTCTGCCATACGTTCAAGGTATTTAATCATCATGATGTAATGGGCACCTTTAGAGATAAATGCCTTATCTTCTTCCATCTTAGCGATGATTTCTTTCCAAATACGATAGAACTCTTGATCAATCACATCATCCTGAGCACGTACTTGGTGAAGCATCGTGATATCTTGTTTCACAAAACTATCTACCACCATACTTAGCATCCCTAATACATCATTAGCCATACGCTCAATATGACGTTTGTATGCTTCCTCATGGGTCCATTTCACTTCATCTAATTTGAGACTGTACTGACAAATATCTTCGCAGTGATCAGCTATACGCTCAAAATCTGTAATCAACTTAAGTACTGCTGTAATAAATCTTAAATCTTTTGCAAGGGGCTGTTGATGTGTCAGAAGCTTAATACATTTTTTTTGAATCGTAAGCTCTTTTTCATCAATCATATCATCTTTTTTGATGACTGCTTTTGAAAGCTCTACATCTCTTGATACAATCGCTTGAATGGCTTCTTTTAAAAGCCCTTCAACTTCTCCCCCCATGTCAATGACATCTTGTCTTAACTGCTCTAACTCTTGTTCAAATGCTTTGCGTGGCATCCCTTAGTCCCCCTATCAACCGAATCTTCCTGTAATATAGTCTTCTGTACGTTTATCTTCTGGCATACTAAATATTTGTTGTGTTGGCGATACTTCTACTAATTCACCTAAAAGGAAGAACGCTGTACGATCTGAGATACGTGCCGCTTGCTGCATATTATGCGTTACAATAACGATAGTATATTGCTTCTTTAGGTCGTTAATTAAGTCTTCAATTTTCAAAGTAGAAATAGGATCTAATGCTGAAGTCGGTTCATCCATTAATAAGATTTCTGGACTCATCGCAATCGCTCTTGCGATACAAATTCTTTGTTGCTGACCACCAGATACGCCTAATGCACTATTTTTAAGTTTGTCTTTGACTTCATCCCAGATAGCTGCTTTTCTAAGGCTATCCTCTACAATGGCATCTAAAGTCTCTTTCTTTTTGATGCCTTGCATTCTAGGCCCATAAGCAACATTGTCATAGATACTCATTGGAAATGGATTTGGTTTTTGGAATACCATCCCCACTTTTCTACGAAGGTCTATTGGATCCAGATTAAAGATATTTTGACCTTCTAACGTAACCTCTCCATCCACTTTTGTTCCTGGTGTCAGGTCACTCATTCTATTTAATATGCGAAGTAATGTCGATTTGCCACAACCTGATGGCCCAATAAACGCTAATACTTCGTTTTTTTCAATTGATAAGTTGACATTTTTAAGGGCATGAAATGTCTCATAATAAAAATCTAAGTTTTTAATTTCCATTTGTGCTTGGCTCATAGTTAACTCCTTTTAGCATCTTGCTTTTTGGCAACGCGTCCCGCAACCATATATGTTAATATGTTTAATACAAATACAACAACAAGTAGTACTATTGCTGTTCCATAGGCTTGCTCTAAAGAAATCCCTTCTTTAGCTAACATGTAAAGGTGAACTGATAATGTTCTTCCTGACTCCATCATACTTTGTGGAATACGAAGCACCATTCCCGCTGTCAGATAAATCGCTGCTGTTTCCCCTACGATTCTCCCTGTACTCAGTACAACCCCTGCCAAGATCCCAGGAACTGCACTTGGAAGTACGACTTTGATAATAGTCATAATCTTAGTTACACCAAGTGCTAATGAAGCTTCTCTATAAGATACTGGAACTGTTTTTAAGGCTTCTTCTGTGGTCTTAACAATAGTTGGCAAAATCATCATTGCCACTGTTAATGCTCCTGCTAAGAGTGAATAGCCAAATCCAAGTCCTACGACAAAGAACATCATCCCGAATAACCCAAATAAGATTGATGGAATAGCTGTAAGGCATTGGATTGCAAAACGAACCATTTCCGTTAGCTTACCTTCATTGGCATATTCTTCAAGATATACTGCTGCACCAATTCCAATTGGTGCAGCCATTGCTAACCCTAGACCAACCATATAAATTGTTGTAACAATAGGTTCCATGAGCAAATTCAAATCCACATGTGCAAACCCTTTCATCACAATATAAATGACAATCCACAAGAGTATTGCTACACAAGAAAGTGCAAATAACCCTAATACACCATATGTTATTTTGTCTTTAACTTTTTGATTCATAGGATCACCTTCCCTTAGCTTTTTTGTTAATAAGTACTCTCATGAATACATTAATACCGATAATCATCACAAACAAAACCATACCTGTTGCAAAGAGCGCTTGTTGATGTAACCCTGAAGCATACCCCATTTCAATGGCGATATTTGCTGTCAGTGTTCTCACTGGGTCTGTGATAGAACCTGGGATAAGTGGTGTATTTCCAGCTACGAGAATAACTGCCATCGTCTCTCCTAGTGCTCTACCTATTGCAAGGACAATCCCTGCTACAATCCCTGACTTTGCACCTTGAAGTTGCACCTTGAAAATATATTGAAGTGGTGTTGCACCTAATGCAAGTGCTCCTTCTCTATACTCTTTTGGGATTGCCTTAAGACTTACTTCTGTCATACGAATTACCGTCGGTAAAATCATGACTGCCAAAATACAAATTGCGGCTAAAAGGCTGTTTCCACCGCCCTTACCACCAAACACATCATAAATCATTGGTACAATAACCATAAGTCCCCAGAATCCATAGATAACCGATGGTATACCTGCTAGTAAGTCAATCCCTACGGATAAGCCTTTTGCTACCTTAGGTGAACAAATTTCTACCATAACGATGGCTGTTGCAATACCAATTACAACAGCGATACCTACTGCACCAACTGTAGCCAATATACTTGATACAATCATCGGGAAGATTCCAAACTGGCCATCTTGTGGGCTCCAAACCTGACCACTTAGAAACTCCCATAAAGATACTTCTTTGAAAAAAGGAATACTTTGGAGAACGATATACCCCCCCATGAATGCAACAACACCAATTGTGAGCATCGCGCATCCCCAAAATATCCGTTTCATTGTTTTTTCCATAGCCTCACCTTATTTGCTTTTCTTAGTTTAATGGGATATATTTTTCTGCTAAAATTTCTTGACCTTCTGCACCTAAGATGAAATCAATAAATTGTTGTGCGTTATCTGTGATTTCTTTTGAGTTTACGATTAATAATGGTCTAGAGATTTTGTAGTCTCCTGCTTTAACTGACTCAACTGTTGGTACTACCCCATCTAAAGCATCTGCTTTTACTGTATCATCTACATAGCCAAGTGATACATATCCGATTGCGCCTTCTTTAGAAGCAACACTTGCTTTTACTGCGCCATTACCATCTGCAACGATTGCTGTTGGAGCGATTTTTAAATCTAAAATTTCTTCGAATGCTGAACGTGTACCTGAACCATCTTCTCTTGTTACAACGATGATTTGTTCATCTGCTCCGCCTACTTCACTCCAGTTTGTGATTGTACCATCAAAGATTCCTTTAACCTGCTCTGTTGTTAAGTTTTTTATTGGGTTATTTGGATTTGTAATTGTTACGATTCCGTCGTATGCAATTGTTGTCTCTGTAAGATTCCAAGCTTTCTCTTCCTCTTTTAATGCTCTTGATGCCATACCGATATCTGCTGTTTTATCGTATGCCGCTTTAATCCCTGCTGAAGACCCTACACCCTGTACTTCAATGACTTGGTCTGGATTTTTTTCGCCATATACTTTTGCTAATTCTTCCATTGGTGCTGCAACTGTTGTTGAACCTACTAACGAAATTTTTGATGCACCTTTGCTACCGCTTGCACCACCGCAACCTGTTAATGTTGTTAATCCTAATGCAAGAATACTCATCGCTACTATTAATTTCTTTTTCATAATCTTACCCCTTTTTTAAATTGATTTTATTATATGTTCTGTAGTTATTATCTTATTGACACCCTTACTATACCCCCCTAATGTTCAAAACATATTGGCCATATGTTAAATCCATGTTAAATCACATGGCACAAAAAAACAGGAGCACTTAACATGCTCCTGTACACTTTGGATAATTTCCCTTTTCAAATATAATTTTACCTTGTTGGTCTATTTTGGTTGACTTTTCATGAACCGCTCTTAGTAGACGAACAACCTCTGCTGAGTCCTGTCTTACTTGTTTCATCAAGTCATCTAATGTTCTTTGGTCTAATTGTTTAATTCTAGATTGTATTTCTCCACCTTTTTTATGTAATGATAAGTGAACTGGTTCAATCTGCGCCCATAGCTCTCTCATTTCTGGATTGGTCACTGTTACAGAGTAATAGAGATGACCAAACGTACATTTATGCCCATCATTTTGTAATGGCATTGGCATTTTATCACTTGCAATTCTCTCAAGCTTCGCCATCCACGCTTGATGTGCCTTGATCCCATCTTCAAGTCCTTTTAGAAATGCCTTATTATCAATAGGGTGTGTACTCTTATTAATTTGCTTAATCAGCGCATTAATCGTTTCTGAGATTTCAAAGTCAATTGTCCCTATACTTTGTGCAGACTCAAAAGTCTTAAGTGAAACCTCTTCAATAAGCACTGCCCCACTACTCACACGCTCAGTATCTTTTGCGACAATCTCCATTGTATGCTCTACTTCTTGGGCTGCCCCGCTAATCTCTTGCATTGTACTTGATAAATTTTGAATATGTGCTACATTGCTTTCTAGACGGCTCATCGCCCCTTCAAAGCTCTGAACCACACCACCAAGTTCTCCCCCCATTGTCGTAATAGAGTCAATGGTTTGATCTACACTAGTAATCCCTTCCGTTGTTGCACTACGGATATCTTGTGTAAAGCTTTGCATATCTCCTAGCTTGTTTTTGGTACCCTCTGCTAACTTTCTGATTTCTTCAGCAACCACCGCAAACCCTCTGCCTTGCTCACCTGCTCTTGCTGCTTCAATACTCGCATTAAGTGCTAATAAATTGGTCTGCTCTGCAATGCCTCTTACACCCTCGACAATCTCATCTACTTTATAGGATAGTTGCTCTAATATTTTTATCTTTTCCTGCATGATGTAAGCATTTTCTGAAACCACATCTTTAATCTCATTAACTTTTTCTAGTGTCGCTAAGTTACTCTCATTAATGGTCACTAATTCTATAGAGTCTTCTGCTATTTTTTCCATGACATTTGTACTTGTTTCTACAGCTTTACTCACTTCACCTAAGCTGGCTGTAACTTCTTCCACATTTGCAGTATTAGACTGGCTTACCTCAGAGAATTCCCCTGATAATACCTTGAGCTGCTTTGATACAAATCCCATATCCACATCAAACTCACTCAGCCTGGAGCTCTCACCTAATAATTTCATAGCCAAACCGTGATATGCTTCATCTCTTTCTAACATCTTTTCAAAGGCCTCTAATATACTTTCATGGATACCATGTTCTAGTTTTGGTCTTATCCCTTGCACTCCATTTATTCTTTGACCCACATAACATAATATTTTATTAACTTCCGCACATTTTTTCTTAAACATATTGCACCTTCTTTCTATACGCCGATATTTCCAGTATACTTTGCAATAATTCAAATGACAAGTGGATGGCTATACATAACTGTCATTTTATAGTAAAATGAGGGTATTTCACTAAACTATAAAAGGAGTTACTATGAAAACATTTGAACTCATTGCAACAACTACCTTTGGCCTAGAATCTGTAGTCCGAAAAGAAGTTGAAGACTTAGGATATGACATTACTTCCGTAACAGATGGTAAAGTCTGCTATACAGGAGATGCCGAGGCCATCGCGCTCTCTAATATTTGGCTTCGTAGCGCCGACCGTGTGCTCATCAAAATGGGTGAATTCAAAGCCACTACTTTTGAATCTCTCTTTAACCAAACCAATGAACTTCCTTGGGAAGCATGGATTACACCTGATGCTAAGTTCACTGTCAACGGAAAATCTGTCAAATCTGGACTTTTCAGTGTCCCAGACTGTCAGTCGATCGTCAAAAAATCTATCGTTACACGTCTTCAAAAAAAATACGGCATTGAATGGTTTGAAGAAACTGGCCCCTCTTATACCGTACAAGTCTCTTTGCTCAAAGATATTGCTACCCTTACAATTGATACTACAGGTGATGAAGGTCTGCACAAGCGTGGTTACCGTGTAAGTCATACAGAAGCCCCTATCAAAGAAACTTTAGCAGCAGCTCTTATCCAAATCAGCTACTGGAAAAAAGGACGTATCTTCTATGACCCTTGCTGTGGTTCTGGTACATTTGCTATTGAAGCTGCCCTCATTGCCAAAAACATTGCGCCTGGACTTAACCGTACTTTTGCAAGTTCAAGATGGCCACAAGTCCCAAAAGCCATTTGGGATGAAGTAAGAGCCGAAGCTAATGACCTTATTGAGCAAAAAGGTAACCCTATTATTTATGCTTCAGATATTGACCGTAACGCGATTAGTAGTGCCAGACGGAATGCAGAAGCTGCTGGTGTAGGTGAGTATATTCAGTTCTTCACCAAGCCTGTTCATAAGACAAGCCTTCCTCATGGTGATTTTGGTATTGTTCTTTGTAACCCACCCTATGGTCTTCGCCTTAGTGATATGGAACAAGTACATCGTATCCACAGAGATATCAAAACGCTTATGGACTCCAACCCGACTTGGTCATTCTACTGCGTGACTTCTGTAGAGGACTTTGAAAAAGACTACGGCAAAAAAGCAAACAAAAACCGTAAACTCTTTAATGGTCGTGTTCCCGTTAGATTTTATCAGTACTTCGGTCCACGCCCACCAAAAGATGGTGAAAACTTCAAACCTGTTGAAGTAGAATAAGAACCCAAAAGGAGGATATGCACCTAGCATACCCTCCTTTTACGTTAAAATTCAATTGTAAATAGTGTTCCTTTCTCATCAACACTTTGAACTTCAATCGTTCCTTTATACAGATTCACAATATGTTTGACAATAGATAATCCAAGTCCAGTCCCACCACTTTGTCTTGATCTACTCTTATCCACTCTATAAAATCTCTCAAAAATTCTCTCTTGGCACTCCTTAGGGATACCGATTCCTGTGTCTTCTACTTGAATAACTTTTTTATCATCCTTCATAAAAGTTCTCACAATAACTTGTCCCTCGTCAGTATACTTCACACCATTACTCACCAAGTTCAATATTAACTGCTTCATATGGTCTCTTGTAGCACCTTCTATGACCACTTTGTTTACTTCATCAAATAAAATTCCTATGTTTTTACGCTGTGCATCTTGGGTCATTAGGGTAATGACTTCTTCAACAATATCACCTATCTCTATTGCCTCTGACCCTAGATTAGTCATATTTTCAATTTCAGATAATAAGAGTATATCTTGTATCAATCTATAGAGTCTCTGAGCCTCTACATCTATAATATCCAAAAATCTATAGGCTACTTTGGGATTCTCTAATGCCCCACCTTTTAAGGTTTCTACAAATCCCTGTATACTGGTAAGGGGGGTTTTGAGTTCATGGGTTACATTGCTCACAAACTGATAGCGCATTTCTTCAAGTTTTCTAGTGGTCGTCACATCTCTTACAGAAATGACATAGCCTAGTCTCACATTAGCTTTTTCTATAGCTCCCACCTCGATCCCTAGAAGGTCCTTACCCCATTCCACTTCACAGCTGACACGTTCACCAGTTGCCATGGCTTTTTCTATAAGATCTTTACACTTAGGATGCCTTAGAATCTCTTTAGCCAAATACTTTCTCGGTTCAAACTTCTGCACCTCAAAATAATTTTTGGCCCACTTATTCATCTCTCGGACATGGCCATCTTGCTCTAAAATAATAAGCCCCTCGTCCAGATTATTTACCACAGATTCCATCTTACTTTTCTCATAATTCAGCTTACGAATTGTCCTATGAAGCTTCTCTCCCATCCTATCAAAAGCATTCCCTAGATTTTGTACTTCATCAATCTCATAATGTCTAAGCTTATGTGTATAAACACCCTTCTCAAAATTCTCAGCCTCATAAGTAAACTCACTTAGTGGTCCTAATATATCTTTGATAATAGTATTTAAAACACTATAAATAATACCACTCATGACACATCCTATAATAAATAATTGATAAACCACCCCGCTAACATTAGCTGTTGTCTTCATATCTACAGATATGTAAAAGATATACCCTACACATATGCCAATAATCATCCATACCATCGCAATCACTGGTATTATAATTTTTTTCTTCATAGCCTACTCCTTTATGACTTTGTACCCTACACCTCTCACCGTTTCAATACACTCTTCCATATCCACTTGTGCAAGCTTTGCTCTTAGATAACGAATATGCACATCCACTGTTCTTGTCTCACCATAATAGTCATAACCCCATACTTGGTCTAATAATACTTGTCTTGTAAGCACTTTTCCTTTATTTTGAATCAGTAACTTGAGCAGTTCAAACTCCTTTAGTGTCATCTCAATCTCTTTGTCCTTGCATCTTACACTATGACTTTCTACATCTAATTGTAATTCTCTGATTCTTAACACATTTTCATTCACTTCTTCTTTTACCTTGGCACGTTTTTGCCGTCTTACCACTGCATGCACCCTTGCAATCAGTTCTCTTACACTAAAAGGCTTACATATATAGTCATCTGCCCCTAGCTCCAGACCTATGATTTTATCAATTTCTTCTGATTTTGCTGTTACCATTAATACTGGAATATCTTTTGTATGTTCCATTTCCCTTAGTCGTCTTAATGCTGTGAGGCCATCAATATCAGGAAGCATCACATCTAATAAAATTGTATGAATCTCGTGTACTTCCAAAATCTCCATTGCTTTTGTGATACTTCCTGCTACATAAACATCAAATCCGTTTGCTTCTAAATTGTATTGTAAAAGCTCTAAAATATGTTCCTCATCATCTACAACTAATATACTATGTTTATCCATTACTCTCTCACCTTCCTCATTTTTACATGAAAATTCATTTTATTTTTCTTATTATATACTCAAATTCTTTATAAGTAAATTTTACATACACTTTTTCCTCTAGAACTGGATATAATAACTTCAGAAATATTTTTTTGATCTATACTGATTTCAAGGGGGACATTATGGCCATTTTACTTACAAAACAAGAGCTTCAAGATCATCTGATGAACTTTAGAGAAACCCTAAGTAATTTTGATTATTCTCCTATTCAAAATATAAGATTTTTAAATTTAGAGTCTTTGTATTTCTATATGGAAAATATAAAAGACAATCCTTTTCAAAAACAGTACCAAGAACTTCAAAAACATCTAGATTTTTTGCAACCTTACTTACCTTTTGTTTCTTCTGAACGTGCTTCTGAATTTTTAACAAGTATGTCTAAAGCAACTGATGATGATGAATTAACTGCTATCAAAAAAGATTATACCCAGAAACTTCGTATGGATTTTATCAATTTTGCTAGAACCCATACAAGTGACCACCAATGGGGTACTATTTTTGATACTTGCGAAGAAATTCGTTTGCAGAAAGAAGAAAGTGCCCTTGCACTTTATTAATTACTATAGATATAATAAAAAGTAGGACGTATGTCCTACTTTTTATTATTAAATCACATACCGTATGATTTTTGACAAGAAAGGATTTTTTATGGCTCATCAACAACCTTTTTATAGCTTAAATACATTTTTAAGAGAACGCCATGGTGAAAAAGTCATCAAACTTTCAATAGATGGCGGCTTTACTTGCCCAAACCGTGATGGTACAGTAGGAACAGGCGGCTGTATTTTTTGTAGCGCTGAAGGAAGTGGAGACTTCGCAAGTCCATGTCACCTCTCTATTGCCGATCAGCTAGCATCAGCCACAGCCAAACTCTCTCAAAAATGGGGAGACTCTCAAAAATACTTTGCTTATTTTCAGTCTTATTCCAATACATATGCACCCTTAGACACACTTAAGGCAAAATATGAAGAAGCCCTAATGTATCCTGGTGTTGTGGGCCTTGCTATTGCCACACGCCCCGACTGCATTTCTGATGAAACCCTAGATTATCTAGAGCTACTTAGCAAGCGTACACACCTCTGGGTGGAGCTAGGCCTTCAAACCATTCATCCTCATACTTCTTCCTGGATGAATCGTGGACATGATTTACAGTGTTTTGACCAGCAAGTTACCAAACTTACTGAGAGAGGAATCGAAGTCGTTGCCCATATGATTCTAGGTTTTCCTGGTGAAACCAAAGAACATATGCTCCAAACCGCAGCTCATTTAGCTACACTTCCATTACAAGGTATCAAGATTCATATGCTTCATATTCTTGATAACTCCCCACTTGGAAGGCTCTATCTTCAAAAACCTTTTGAGTTACTATCTGAGGATGCCTATATCCAGCTACTAGGAGAGATTCTCCCAATTTTACCATCTCATTTTGTTATTCATAGACTTACAGGGGATGGGGACAAAAATCATCTTCTTGCACCTCTTTGGACTACAAACAAACGTCAAGTACTTAATCATATCCATCAATATTTCAAATCACACAATATCTTTCAAGGACATATCAAAAACACATATTGAGTTTCATCTATTTTTAAGATACAATATATATTAGAATCTTATAGCACAGCGTGAGGAGGTTTATGATGCTTCATATGAATGATGACTTCACAGTCAATAAACTCATTGTATTATATCTATTATCTGAAATCAAAATGCCTCTATCTCTTTCCCAAATCACGCAAATTATACTTGAAAGAGGCTATACCGATTATTTTTCTATGCAGCAATACCTTAACGAACTTGTTGGCGCCAACCTCATATCAAAATCTACAGAAAATAATGTATCCTGTTTTGATATTTCAGAGAAGGGTCTTCAAACTCTTGAGTTTTTTGCATCTCGCATTCCTACAACAATTAGAAGTGAATTAGATGGTTTTATACAATCTAACTGGCGTAAACTTCGTAGCCAATTAGATGTATTTGCAGAATATATTCCAAGCAAGGAACACGAATATATCGTACATTGTAAAGTTACAGAAAACCAATCACCACTCATGGAACTTCACTTCTCCGTAGGTTCCAAAAAACAAGCTATTGAAATGTGTGAGAATTGGAAAAATAATTCATCTCAGTTATATAGTGAAATATTAAATATTTTATCTCAATAAAAATAACCTAGTAAGCATCATCTATGATGACACTTACTAGGTTATTTTTATTATTAGGGTATCCCCTTGCTATACATATAGGTTCACATAGTTGTGAAATGCTTGATAATAGCACCTCTCTACAAGAGAACCACGGTGCTCTGCATATGCATAACGGTTCATGCAGTAGTGAAAGTGTAGAAAATCCAACGTTCCTACAAGAGGACAAAAAAAAAGTCTAGTTTCTAAGAAACTAGACTTTTTATATAACCGGAGTGACAGGACTTGAACCTGCGGCCTCCTGAACCCAAATCAGGCGCTCTAGCCAAACTGAGCTACACCCCGTTATAAAAGCGCGAGACGGGGATCGAACCCGCGACCCTCTCCTTGGCAAGGAGATGCTCTACCGCTGAGCCACTCACGCACACTAACGTTCTTAAGAAGTAATTCCCTCGAACAATTAGTATATTATCACATAACTTTATAACTGTCAATATAGTTTATAGATATTTTAAAATAATTTTGATAAGAACCCCTTCTACCTTAGCTCGTTCTAATAATTCTGTAGTAATTCTTTCCCCTGCCTTACCAATCTGAACACCCTGCTCTGTTATAATATCTTGTGTCAGCACACGTCCTTGTAATAATTTCAACTGGTATTCTCTAAACTGCTGAACCTTTGATGGCATCTTAGGTATCATCTCTATTTCTTCCACAATAACATCTGGTTTTTCATACTGTTTCATAATTTCCTGATCCACTGAAGTAACCTCTAAAGTTAATAACTCGTCATACTGTATACTCAGCTCTTCTTGTGGGAACTCTAGCGCTTGTTCCTCTCTAAGCTCCAATGCATCTTCCTCTTCTTCGGCAATCTCTAGCTCTTGTTCCTTTCTAAGCTCCAATGCATCTTCCTCTTCTTCGGCAACCTCTAGCTCTTGTTCCTCTCTAAGCTCCAATGCATCTTCCTCTTCTTCGGCAACCTCTAGTTCTAGTCCCTCTCTAAGCTCCAATGCATCTTCCTCTTCTTCGGCAACCTCTAGTTCTAGTCCTTCTTCCTGCTCCAATTCTTCTTCATTCCAGTCTGCTGTTAAATAAGCTCCCATTTCTTTCAGAATCTCATAGGTTTCTAGAGACCCATACAAGCTCTCTTTTATTTGTGGGGCCTCAATCTTATCTATTAGTTCAGTTTGCTGTGTTTTTTTTATTTTATGGTATGTAATAGGTTCAAATTCAACGTTAACTTCCTCATTAAGTAAAGATAGATCAAGTCTTCCATTTTTTAAATAATAGGCTTCTGATTTTTTCATTGGCTTCACCTTTATTACTAAATTTTTTATCCTGTGTCAAAGTTCTACTTTGCATACATATCTATTATCTTATATTATATCAGAACTATTGTCAGAATTGCATATAATTTTTATTCAAACAAAAAGAGTAGCTCTCCTAAGATAGCTACTCCTTCAATAATCTAATTAGTTTTCCTCTTTTGTACCACACATTTCATCAAGAGTATCCCAAATTTCTTCTTTACCCTGTTTGGTTGTAGCAGAAAAAGCAATAAGTTGGTCCTCTTGTCTAAGGTTTAATCCTTTACGAATCATCGCCACATGTTTTTGAATCTGACTTCTATTGAGTTTATCCGCCTTAGTAGCAACTACAACCACATTATTGTGATAGTGAGTAATCCAATCATACATCATTTTATCATTGGCACCCACTTCATGTCTGATATCAACTAACAAGACAACTTGTCTTAAGTTTTCTCTATTAGACAAATAGCCTTCAATAAGTTTACCCCATTTTTCTCTCTCTACCTTTGATACTTTTGCATAACCATATCCAGGTAAATCTACGAAATTAATCTTTTGTTGAATATTATAAAAGTTGATTGTTTGTGTTTTTCCTGGTTGAGAACTTGTCCTAGCTAATGCTCTACGGTTAATCAAACAATTAATAAGTGAAGATTTCCCTACATTTGATTTTCCCGCAAATGCGATTTCTGGTAATTCTGGTTCTGGAAACTGTGATTTATTCCCCGCTGTTATTAACAACGATGCTTGTGTTACGTTCATATTAACTTCCTCCTAAGATTCTACAAATACATATCTTAATACATCATCCATTGTTTCTGCAAAAATGACTGTTACATTTTCTAATGTACTTGCATCTAGTTCTTCTATATTTTTTCTATTATCATTTGGCACGATGACTTCAAATATACCTGCTCTTTTAGCCGCAAGAATTTTTTCTTTTAAGCCACCAATAGCCAAGACGCGCCCTCTAATTGTGATTTCACCTGTCATTGCAATATCATGTCTCACATATTTTTGCGTTAATCCCGAAATCATTGCTGTTGCCATAGTAATACCTGCTGAAGGGCCATCTTTTGGTACCGCACCTTCTGGGATATGAATATGTAAATCAGTGTCTTTATAAAATGCTTCATCTATACCTAATTCATCAACTTTTGAACGTATATAACTCATAGCTGCCTTAGCTGATTCCTTCATAACATTTCCCATATTTCCTGTTAATTCTAGATTACCTTTGCCTTTCATTGTATTGACCTCAATAGATAGTGTGTCCCCACCTACTGATGTCCATGCAAGGCCACGTACAACACCTACTTGTGGTGTTTGATTTATTGCTAAGTGACTATAAATCGGTGCTCCTAAATATTTTTGTATTTGCAGCACACTAAGTGTTTGTGTTTCTTTTTCTTGTTCAAGTAAGGTCCTCGCCACTTTACGGCATAATGTTGCAATTTGTCTCTCTAATCCCCTCACACCTGCTTCTCTTGTATAATTTTCAATAAGATAAGTTAATGTGGTTGGGGCTATCTTAAACTGTTGTTTTGTCAAACCATGTTTTGCAAGCTGTTTCGGCACCAAATATTTTCTAGCTATTTCTAACTTCTCAAGTGCTGTATAGCTATTAACCTCAATCATTTCCATACGATCTAATAATGGTTTTGGAATTGTTGATAGTGTATTGGCTGTCGTCACAAACATCACCTGACTCAAATCCACTGGTACTTCTAAATAATGATCTCTAAAACTCTGATTTTGGGCTGGATCTAATATTTCTAAAAGTGCTGCTGCAGGGTCTCCTCTAAAGTCTCCCATCATCTTATCGATTTCATCAAGTAACATGACAGGATTACTGGTCTTTGCCTGTGTAAGTGCTGTGATAAATCTACCTGGCATAGCCCCTACATAAGTTTTGCGATGCCCCCTTATTTCAGACTCATCCCTTACACCACCTAATGAGATACGCACATACTCACGACCTGTAGCTTCCGCTATAGATTTTGCAATAGATGTTTTCCCCACCCCTGGCGGCCCTACCAAACAAACTATCGGCGCACCTGTTTGAGGTGTAAACTTCCTTACTGCCAAAGATTCTAAAATACGTTCTTTGACTTTTTCTAAACCATAATGATCTCTATCTAAAAGTTTTTTAGCCTTTTTGATATCTACATTTTCCTTGGTCACTGCTCCCCATGGTAAATCTAGCATTGTCTCTATATATGTACGAATGACACTACTTTCCGGAGAAGCTGTTGGTATTTTGAGCAATCTTGAAAGTTCTTTTTCTAACTTTTCATGTGCTTCTTTTGTTAATACTATTTTCTCCATGCGTTTTTTATAATGGTCAACATCTGCCTGAATCCCATCTTTTTCACCAAGTTCTTCTTGGATGACTTTGAGTTGTTCTCTCAAGAAATATTCTTTTTGTGTCTTATCTATATTTTCTTTAACTTTGCTATAGATATCTTTTTGGAGTGTTAAAACTTCAATTTCCTTCTCCAAAACTTCAATGACATGATACATGCGCTGGGCAATACCCGTACATTCTAGAATCACTTGCTTCTTTTTGACTTCTAACGGCATATTGGCCACAATCAGATCAACAATCTCTACAGGTGACTCCCCACCTAATATACCATATACCATATCCATAGATAGCTTGGTATTGAGTTTTGCATACTTCTCAAAAAGTTCTCCTATTGTACGCATTAATGCTTCTATCTGTGGTGACTGCTCCACTTCTTCTTCTTGAATTTCCTCTATAAGCGCCTCCATATACTGAGACTCTTGAACCTCTATGATCTTTGCACGTGTCTCCCCTTCTACTAGTACCTTTATGAGGGGTGGTTTTAATTTAACAATTTGCTTTATATGCACAATTGTACCTACACCATATAAATCCTCTATTCGAGGTTCATCTTGTCTTGTTTCTTTTTGTGTCACTAAAACAATTTTCTCATCTTCTAGCATAGCAGCTTCAATAGCTTTTAAGGATTTATCTCTACCCACATCAAAGTGAATAATCATATTTGGAAAAACAGTTAGCCCTCTTAAAGGAATAAGAGGTATTTTTTTTGGATTCATTTTACCACCTTCTTATTTCTTGATTTTTATCCTACCTTCTATTATAACAAATTTCCACTAAAAAGTAAGTATACAGGAAGTTATCCTTCCTGTATACCTTATGCATGTAATATTTCCCCTGCTTTCTTGATAATAGAAGTTCCAAATACATGTTCTACTAATTGTTCAACGGTCTCTATACAAATTATTTCAAGTCCTATCGTATCAAAATATTGTTGATGATTAGCTTTTGGTATGATTGCCTTTATTGCCCTTGCCTGTTTTGCACCAATTAATTTTTCTTTTACGCCACCTACAGGGTATACCTCTCCATGTATCGTGACTTCTCCTGTCATAGTCAGTGTCTGTAAAATAGGTTCTTCAAAAATAGCTGAATATACTGCTGCAAACATAGCCACTCCCGCTGATGGGCCATCTACAGGCGTTCCTGTAGGGAAATTAATATGAATATAATAACTATCTGTATCTACCAGGTATTTTGTTTTTAGGAGTGTAAGGACATTTTGTGCAGAGCTATATGCCATACTTTTACGCTTACTTACACTATTTCTGCCTTTGATTTCCTCTTCTTCAATAACGCCTGTAACCTTTAATTCCCCTTGTCCTTTGGTTACTTTCTGCGCCACCGCTTGCACCTCTAATACAGCACCTTGGCTTTGTCCATATACCCCCAACCCATTCACTTTACCTATGTGATAGCGGTTCTCTAGCTCTTTATAAGGCTGCATATGATACCCCCCAGTCTGTACTACCCACTCTACATCCCCTATTTGAACTTCCTCTTTATTCTCTAGCTTACATTTATTATAGGCTGTCTGCAGAATATTAATAGCATCTCTTCCGTTGTTGGCATAATCACTAATTAATTTTTGCACGCCCTCCTCTAATACCATATGCTCCCTATCAGTTACTGATGTAACGATCTGCTCTACATCACTCTGTGTCAAATCTTTGAAGAAGATCTCTACACATCTTGAACGAAGCGCTGGTGGGATTTCATCACGGGAACGGGTTGTAGCACCAATTAACCTAAAATCCGCTGGTAACCCTCTCTCAAATACATCATGAATATATGCCGGAATACGCTCATCTTGCTTTGCATAATATGCACTTTCAAAAAACACCTTACGGTCTTCTAATACCTTAAGTAACTTATTCATTTGGGTAGGATGCAGCTCCCCTATCTCATCAATAAAAAGTATACCTCCATGGGCTTTTGTAACTGCACCTTCCTTAGGTTGTGGAATACCTGCTTGTCCATATGCCCCAGCTCCTTGATAAATCGGGTCATGTACTGAACCCATCAAAGGGTCTGCTACACTTCTCTCATCAAACCTGAGGGTTGTAGCATCAATCTCAACAAACTTAGAAAACGAATTAAATGGTGATTGGCTTTCTTTTTTGGCCATCTCCAGAATCACCCTAGCAGCTGCTGTCTTACCGATCCCGGGGTTGCCGTAAATAATAATATGTTGTGGATTGGGAGTACACAAAGCTGTCTTAAGTGCTAACATCCCATCTACTTGTCCTATAATATCTGCATCTGTCTTAGGTCTTAACTTCTCAGCTAAGGGCTCTGTCAAAGCCACTCTTCTCATCTGTTGTAGCTTCTCCAGTTTCTCTGCTGAATCCCTAAAAACATTACTTTTACTTGATTTATTTTGTCTAAGTTGTGTAAGGAAATAAATCCCCACCACCACCGAAAAAAACAACTGTACGCCTATTACTAATCCTTGCATCACAATAAACCCTCCTTCTCTATCACTCTTTTGAGTATTGCCTAGAGTAGGAGGATACATACTTCTACTGATTAAAATGCACTAAAAAAGAGGATACATGAGTATCCTCTTTCAAAAGAAAGCTTATGCTGTTTCACCTTCAGCAGCTTTTCTTGATTTTGTTTTAGGTGTTTTTTTATCAGCTTTACAGATGATTTTAGGCTCTTCACTGTGGCTAATAACACCCTCTGTGATGATAACCTTCTCAATCTCTGAAGTGCTAGATGGTACCTCATACATGATATCACGCATGACATCTTCTAGTATGGCACGTAATCCCCTTGCACCTGTTTGTCTCTCAATAGCCAACTTAGCTACCGCTACAAGTGCCTCTTTCTCAAACTCAACTTCTACATTATCCATTCTGAACAATTTAGCATATTGTTTGGTTAAGGCGTTTTTTGGCTCTGTCAGAATTTGAGTCAGTGCATCTTCATCGAGGTTCTCTAACGCTACGATAGCGGGTACACGGCCTACGAACTCTGGGATAAGACCAAATTTGAGGAGATCTTGTGGCTCTAATTGTTTAAAGAGCTCACCTACACTTTTTTGTTTTTTGCTGACAACTGTTGCACCAAATCCCATTGTCTTTTTACCAACACGGTTTTCAATGATTTTGTCAACACCATCAAATGCGCCACCACAAACAAATAGAATGTTTGTTGTGTCAATTTGGATGAATTCTTGATGTGGATGTTTTCTACCACCTTGAGGTGGTACAGAAGCAACTGTTCCTTCTAATATTTTTAGGAGGGCTTGTTGCACCCCTTCACCACTTACATCACGTGTAATAGAAGGGTTTTCTGATTTACGAGCAATTTTATCGATCTCATCAATATAGATAATACCGATTTGCGCTTTTTCTACATCATAGTTTGCTGCTTGGATTAATTTTAGAAGAATATTTTCTACATCCTCACCTACATATCCAGCCTCAGTTAGTGCTGTGGCATCGGCAATTGCAAATGGCACATTTAACATTTTTGCTAATGTTTGTGCAAGAAGGGTTTTTCCTGACCCTGTTGGTCCAAGAAGTAGAATATTACTTTTTTGAAGTTCAATATCATCATCTTTCTTTGGCTTATGTTTAATACGTTTATAGTGATTATACACAGCTACTGCCAATGCTTTTTTAGCATCTTGTTGTCCAATGACATATTGATCTAAATGTTCTTTGATTTGTTTTGGTGTAGGCATATCTACAAGTTCTTCGGTTTCGTCATCCACCTCAAACTCTTCCTCAATAATCTCGGAACATAATTCTATACACTCATCACAGATGTATACTTGTGGGCCTGCAATCAATCTTCTTACTTGTTCTTGACTTTTGCCACAGAATGAACATCTGAGCTTTGTAGTATCATCAAATTTCCCTGCCATATCACACCTCTTTTCTACTATCTGTGAGATTCAATTACCTTATCTATAATACCATATTCTTTGGCAGTTGATGCATCCATAAAGTAATCTCTTTCAACATCATTTTGAATCTTTTCAAGAGGCTGCCCTGTATTTTCAGAGAGCATTCTATTCATTTTAGCTTTTGTTTTCAAAATATGCTCTGCATGAATTTGAATATCTGTTGCCTGCCCCTTAGCACCACCAAGAGGTTGGTGAATCATAATCTCTGCATTTGGAAGGGCAAAACGCTTACCTTTTGCACCACCAGCTAAAAGGAATGCTCCCATACTTGCTGCCATACCCATACAAATAGTTGATACATCACATTTGATATATTGCATTGTATCGTAAATAGCCATACCATCACTAATCGATCCACCAGGGCTATTGATATATAGCATAATATCCTTGTCTGGATCATCAGCTTCTAAGAATAAAAGTTGTGCCACAATAAGATTTGCTGTAATATGGTTCACTTCATCCCCTAGTATAATAATTCTGTCTTTCAACAAGCGTGAATAAATATCATATGAACGTTCACCTCTGTTGGTTTGTTCAACAACCATTGGAACTAAGCTCATTCAGTAACCTCCCATTTTTTTAAGATTATAGTCTCTAAACTTTATTATTTGTAAGATACTGTAGCTGTATCAGCTACTAATCTTGCAGCTTTTTGAACTCTTAAATCTGATGTAAACATTGTTCTTTCGTAAGCACCCATTGATTGGCTAAGTTGTGCTGCTTCCATTTTGTATTGAGCTGCTAAGTTAGCAATCTCTGTTTCTAACTCTTCTTCAGAGATTTCGAAGTTTTCAACTTCAACGATTTTTTCAAGAACTAAACGAGAACGTAATTGGTATTCTGCATCTTTTGCAAAGTTACCTCTGAAAGTCTCCATGTCTTGACCTACGAATCCTAAGTATTGCTCAAGTTCTAAACCTTGTTGTTTCATACGCATACCGAATTCTTTTACGTTTCTATCTACTTGCTCTTCAATCATAGCTTCTGGTACAACAACTTTAGCGTTTTCTACTGCTTTTTCGATTGCTGCATCTTCTGCATTTGATTTAGCTGCTTCTTCTTTTTGTGTTGTAAGTTTTTCCTTAATGCTTGCTTTGTATTCAGCTAAAGTTTCGAATTCTGAAACGTCTGCTGCAAAGTCATCATTCATTTCTGGTAATTCTTTAACTTTGATTTCTTTAACTGTTACTTTGAACATAGCTGGTTTTCCTGCTAAGTTTTCAGCATGGTATTCTGTTGGGAAAGTTACGTTTACTTCAACTTCTTCTCCAATGTTTTTACCGATTAATTGATCTTCAAATCCTTCGATGAATGATTTTGAACCAATTACAAGTGTGTAATCTGTTGCTTTTCCGCCTTCAAAAGCTTCTCCGTCAACAAATCCTTCGAAATCGATAGTTGTTTTATCTTGTGGCTCTACAGCTCTATCTGTTACAGTGATTTCTCTAGCATTTTTTTCAGCTTCTGCTGCTACTGCTGCATCTACTTCTTCTTCTGTTACAACTGGGCTATCTACTTCTACTGATAAGTTTTTGTATTCACCGATTTCAACTTCTGGTTTAACAGTTACTTTTGCAACATATTTCATACCTTCGTTTGACATTTCAGTTACTTTTAAATCTTCTTCACGTACAAGTGCAGCAATTGCGATGTTGTTTTCATCGATTGCAGCTTTTAATGTTTCTTGAATGATGATTTCTGCTGCATCATTGTAGAATACGCCAACACCGTATGTTTTTTCGATCATCGCTTTAGGTACTTTTCCTTTACGGAAACCTGGGATGTTGAAGTTCTTTTTCATTTTGTTGTATGCTGTGTTTACGGCTTTAGCTACTACCTCAGCACCTACTTCTACTGTTAATTCAACTTGACTATTTTCTAGTGTTTTTACTTGTGTATTCATTTCAAGACTTCCTCCTTATGTTTTCAATTTCTATCTCAAATCATGATGATAGCATTCTAATTTAACATTCAATCATTATAGCATACAACACTTATAAAATCTATATTATTTATATTACAAATAAATGTGTAAATAGTGATACTCTTCACCTATAATTCAGATTTTCCCCAACATTTTTTAAGACCTCACGCCATCTCACAGCTAATAGCTTTCCAAGTATTACATATAGTATGTATGTTTCTTTTGCATTATAATCATGTTGTGTGATGTTTTGTGTATGCCCCAGAAAGGATAGTTGTATGGATAACCGCTCTTCCAGTGATTCATGTTTGGTTTCTTTTAAAACCATCTACAATCAAAACATAGCTCCAAAACTGCAAGCGATTGACTTGCTCCTTAAAACATCAGATGCACCTTATCATCCAGAAGATATCGCATCTGTTCTCCAAATGTCTATGGAAGAACTCACGACTATCACAACAAATCATCAAATCCATTCGATCGGGATGGTGGATTTTTTTACAATAGTAAGTTATTCTTCATCATACATTTGCAAACTCATTCAAAGACAATGGCAGTATTTTAGCCTTACTCACTATACACCTGAAGTGATTGCTTACATTTATGAACTTAATATCAACAAGGTAGAACAAGCATTTTCTGAGCTGGATCTTACAGCAATACATAGCGAAGATTTAATGCATCTTTTTTCTCATATTCATATCTCAGTATTTCGTTTTGGGTTTTAACAGCAAAAGCAGTATAAAGACTTCGTTTCAAACGGTGTCCTTATACTGCTTTTTTGCTCTCTTCTATGCTAACATAGCTTTTCTGATAGTCTGTGCTGTTTCTTTTCCCTTTAGAACCTCCAGTAATACAAATGCAAATTCTAAGGAAGCACCCGCTCCAATTCCTGTAATGATATGTCCTGATTGCACCACACGTTCTTTACAAATTATTGCACCTTCTAAGTGTTTTTCAAACCCCGGATAACAAGTTGCTTGATGCCCATTTAATATACCTAATCTGCCAAGTATACTTGGTGCAGCACAAATAGCGCCTAGTTTCTTTTGTTTTTGATCAAAATCCATTACTAATTCTCTAACCTTTTCATCCTCGTATAAGTGATCAACTCCAGGCATGCCCCCTGGCAGAACTAATAAATCTATAGTATCCTTATTAAGATTCTCTAAGGTTGTATCCATAAGTACTGTAATATTTCTACTACTTGTAACCTTCATATGTTGCGCCCCAACCATCACTACTTCAATTTGGGCTCTACGAAGCACATCTACTACAGATAATGCCTCTATTTCTTCATAGCCTGTTGCAAATAATACTGCTACTTTCATATTCACGCCTCCTAAGTTTTAAATATTTCAAATTTACTAATTAATTCTACTATTATTATAAAATATATACAAGTACTATATTTTATGTTCAAATATTGTCAGTTTTATTATATATCTTTTATATTATTTTATGATAAAATAGAATCAGATTATTAGAATTGCTCAAATCAATTACTAATCTTATACTATCTTAATCAAGGAGGTACTACTATGGAAATCGAACGCAAATTTCTTATTAAACATGAACCATCACTTAGACAAGTGAAAAACGAAAAGGTTATTCAAGGATACATATCCACTGATCCTGTAATTCGTATTCGTCAAATGAACAAACACTTTAGTCTATGCATGAAATCTCAAGGTCATATGATTCGCGAAGAATTTGAACTCGAACTTACAGAAGAACAGTTCGAAGCACTTTGGCCAAAAGTTGAATTTAATGCTGTAGAAAAAACACGTTATTTTATTCCTTTATCAAGAAATCTCACAGCTGAATTAGATATTTATCATGGCGCTTTAGACGGACTGATGACCGTAGAAGTGGAATTTGATTCTACTGGAGAGGCTTCAAAATTTACACCTCCAGATTGGTTCGGTGAAGAGATTACACATGATAATCGCTACAAAAATAACCACTTAGCTATGTATGGTACACCTTTAGCTTTGGAGTAAATTAAACTTAAGCTTGCCCGTTCACAAAAGCACCCTAACAGGGTGCTTTTATATTGCCTCTATCTTGATAACAATAGTTTCTCTACAAAAATTACTTGTCATCATTTAGTAGGTTTATATCATCTAACTGGTGTACACTAAAAAAGGTTGTTAGATTAATCTAACAACCTTTATGTACTGGGCTAGAAGGATTCGAACCTTCGAATGCAGGAATCAAAATCCTGTGCCTTACCGCTTGGCGATAACCCAATAAGCGTATCCACAGGGATTCGAACCCCGGACCCACGCCTTAGAAGGGCGTTGCTCTATCCAGCTGAGCTATGGATACACAAAGCGGGTGATGGGAATCGAACCCACGTGGCCAGCTTGGAAGGCTGGTGTTCTACCATTGAACTACACCCGCATATATCATGCAATTTTTATTAAGTTGTAACATGCTTTTAAAAGCATGCGGATGGGGAGAGTCGAACTCCCACGCCATAGGCGCTAGATCCTAAGTCTAGTGCGTCTGCCAATTCCGCCACATCCGCATATGAGCCACCCGGGGCTCGAACCCGGGACCACTTGATTAAAAGTCAAGTGCTCT
>JBOFEH010000031.1:0-6164 GCA_051647765.1 Cellulosilyticaceae bacterium
TGGCTTCAATAAGCCAATCTCATCATAGTGTCTTAATGTCTTCGTCGTTACCTTGTTAATCTTCGAGAACATCCCAATCAAATACATTCTAACACCTCCTATAACTATCCTAATCTTTGACCTAAGGTAAAGGTCAATAACTATTTTAGAACAAAATAAAATAATAAGATGATGACTGTCACTCTACCATTTATAAAGTTTCAATTATTACTACGATATCTATCATAAAAATACCCTGGCTCACGAGCATATGTTTGTTTCTTTTCTTTGCTATAGCCTATAATGCATTGTTTTCCTAACCTCTTGAGCTCTGCTAACTCTTCTTTGTAATACTGTTTGCGACAGTCTATCTCATAACTATTCCCTTTGTTATCTCTAATAATAAGACTATTTTTGATTGCAGGGTTATTTCTATAGTGGGGCAGCACATAAGTCTCCCTCTTCTCATAAGCCCATACAATAGTATCATAATCTATCCATGTAAAACTCTTGGTAAACAGCTTGCCAAGGACCGCAAAACTCCCATATAGTCTATGCTCCCCAAATACCACAAGGTCTCCGTCTGTGTAGTTTGCTAGGTCTCTTGCCATCTGTTCTAATGCCTCTCCCGTTAGCGCACCATATTTCATTTTGAGCCTCTTGCGATAAGCCCCATGATGATATAGCACATAGATGATTGTAAAGATGGCTACGATACTCCCACCCACGCATAGACCTAATGCTAATGGTATATTTTCTTCTATTTGGCCATTAAGCGCTGCCCCTGCCACTAGACCAAAACAAACCAAACACCCTAGCATCAATCCCACAATAATATTCCGAGAGGAATTACTCCCACCCTGTAATACCTTTTCAATTTTACTCATAGTACTCACTCCCCTGTTTTAAAACTTTTCATAATTTTAACACACTTCGTGAGACTCGTACATATCTCTAGCCTATCTCAAACATACAAAAGGCACCCTCTTAGGGGTGCCTCATTTACATCTCTCTACGTCCTTGAAGTGCTCTTGATAAGGTAATCTCATCTACATACTCAAGATCTCCACCTACAGGCACACCATGTGCAATACGTGTTGTCTTGATTCCTAATGGTTTGAGGAGTTTGCTAATATACATAGCTGTCGCCTCTCCCTCAATATTAGGATTTGTAGCAATAATCACTTCATCAATATTCTCTTCTTGGATACGTGTGAGAAGTTCTTTGATTTTGATATCTGCTGGGCCTACTCCCATCATTGGAGAGATAGCACCATGTAGTATATGATATAGCCCTTTGAACTCCTTAGTACGTTCATAAGCAGCCATATCACGTGAGTCTTCCACCACCATGAGTTGGTTTTGAAGACGCGTCTCATCTTTACAGATTGGGCATAGCGCGTCATCTGTAAGGGTACAACACTTGGTGCAATAGCTGACATGCTCTTTGGCGTCAACGATTGTACGTGCAAGTTGCTCTACTTTTTCTTTTGGCATAGAAATAATATGAAACGCAAGCCTTTGGGCAGACTTAGAGCCTATCCCTGGCAATCTTGATAACTCTTCAATAAGAGCTACCATCTTATTGCCATAGTAGCCACTCACTAGAATAAGCCTCCAGTTGGAAGTCCACCTGTTACTTTACCCATTTCTTTTTGTGATGCTTCATCAGCTTGACGAAGTGCTTCATTCACTGCTGCAAGTACTAAGTCTTCTAATGTTTCAATATCATCTGGATCTACCGCTTCTTCTTTGATTGTGATAGATTTGATTTCTTTTTTACCAGTAGCGACTACTTCTACCATACCGCCACCTACTGTAGCTGTTACTTCTACTTCTTCAAGCTTAGCTTGTGCTTCTTCCATTTGTTTTTGCATTTTTTGTGCTTGTTTCATAAGTTGTTGCATGTTTGGCATACCGCCGAATTGTTGTCTTGCCATGATTTATTCCTCCTAATCAAGTTTTCTAACATCATAATTGAGTTTTGATTGTATATTTCTGAATGTGTCACTGATTGATTGTGTCACATCATTAACCTCTGGATGTGATCCATGCACCTCTGTTGTCTTGGCTGCATAGACCTTTGCAGAAATAGGAACGACCTTGACTTCCTTCCCTGCTACTTCATTGATAATGCCTCTAAGTTCATCAATATATCTATTAACACTTGGTTCCATATTGATACCATGAACAATATAGAGTACATCTCCCTCTATGACACCTGGCTCAGCTGCACTCAGCGACATTCTAGCACCTGGCCCTAGCTTGGCTATCACTTGTGGCCACTTGGCTGGTAGCGCCTTGATATCTTCTGGCACCGCCTCTGGTAACCTAGTCGGCTTGATGACTTTTTCTGCCGCAGCTTCTACTGGTGCTGCTACCTGCTGCACCTGTATGCCCTGCATAGCAAGTCGTTCAAGTTTTGCCTCTAGTGCCATGAGTTTCTCTTCTACACTGACCTTAGCTGTATCCATCGCTGGCTCACAAAGCTTGAGCATGGCTAGTTCTAAGAGTATCTTTTGATTGGATGCAACTTTCATCTCTACATCTAAGTCTGATAATACTTTGATATAGCGCATCAATACCCCTACAGAAATCGTATCGGCTTGAGCCTTTAATTTCTCAATATACTCTTTACTATAGTCTAACACACCTGACTCTGTATTTGTAGCCTTAACCACCAACAAATTACGGACATGTAGCAACAAATCATTATTGAACTGCCTCAAACTGCGCCCCTGCATATTGACCTTGTCACAGATTTCAATAGTTTTTTGGCTATCATAACCACCTACTGCATCTACCATATCGAACAAGAACTGTGAGTCTACTGCCCCTACGAGATAGAGCACCTTATCTAGTGTAATCATCTCATCAAAATAGAAAGAAATACACTGTTCTAATATACTAAGGGCATCTCTCATCCCACCATCTGCAAGTCTAGCAATATAACCAAGTGCCTCATCTTCTATCTGTATGGCTTCTTGGTCCATATATTCTCTAAGTCTTACCTCGATATCATGGGCTGAAATACGCTTGAAGTCAAATCGCTGACATCTAGAAAGTATTGTTACTGGAATCTTCTGCGGGTCTGTCGTCGCTAGTACGAATATCACATGAGCTGGTGGCTCTTCTAGTGTTTTAAGTAATGCATTGAACGCTGATGTAGATAACATATGTACCTCATCAATAATATAGACTTTGTATTTTCCAACAGCTGGTGTATACTTCACCTCTTCATTGATTTCCCTAATATTATCTACACTATTATGAGATGCTGCATCCAGTTCTATAATATTAATACTGGCACCACTTTCGATACGCTGACAATTCTCACACAGACCGCACGCCGAACCATTGACAGGCTCGCCGCAATTGACGGCTCTTGCAAAAATCTTAGCAATTGTTGTCTTACCTGTACCACGACTTCCTGTAAACAAATAGGCATGAGAAATACGCCCTGTTTTAATTTGGTTCTGTAACGTACGCACAATATGATCTTGTCCGATCACATCATCAAATATGTGCGGCCTATATTTTCTATAGAGTGCTAAATAACTCATGGCCTATTCCTTTCTCTACAATTTATTTTAATGAAGCTTTGCATACGCCTCTTCTTTGAATCCTACTATAACCTCTGAATCTGTTACTACAAGAGGACGTTTGACCAGCATCCCATTAGTCGCTAATAACTCTGCTGCTTCATCTAGGCTCATGTCTTTGATACGGTCCTTAAGTCCCATCTCTCTATAGAGTTGTCCACTAGTATTAAAGAATTTCTTGAACTCTAGGCCACTTCTATCTATCCATGTCAGAAGTTCTTCCTTGGTCGGGTTTTGCTCTACAATATGTCTCTCCTCATACTGGATACCTGCATCCTTAAGGTATTTAAAGGCTTTCTTACATGTAGAACACTTTGGGTAATGCATAAATAATGGGTTCATAGCAACCTCCTCTTTGGTAAATTTAGGGTAATAATAACTAAAGCCATGGAAATTATTCCATGGCTACAATATACTCATTTTTTAAATGTTGTATTCATCTACAAATAGATTCTTTTTAAATCCGTGCACTTGGCTTCGACAACAGCTTACAAGCGTTACCTCAGTAGTTAACTCCGATCAGGCTGCCTCGCGGCACATAGACGGTCTCACTTAGTGCTGCTTCCTTCCGGATCTGACACGGTTCATGAGTGACTATTGCGCAAGACCCAATCATCAACGTTACTTGCTAAGGGCAGACCATACAAGTTGCTGCCTCAGACCAAGCATCACCCCTGCTACAGCGGGTTGCAGGTACAGGGCACCGCTACCTCCCCGGCTAGCACGGAAATGGGTTGACATTTAAGATGTCACGTTATTAGTATACATAGATTCCTTACATCTGTCAATGCCAGTATTAATATTACCCAAGTAATCCATTAAAACGTTCAAGATGATTTGTAGCCACAACTTTAAAGAATTCAATAATGCACATCATTACCATTTTGCTATCCATATTCTCTGGACCACTATGGAATGACATAGACGTCATAACTTGTCCCTCACTTGTTAAAACGTATTTCACTGTTGGGTACTCTAAGTGAATTTGGTTAATCAGTTCAAGCATTGCTTCTCTCTTTTCTGCTGGAACTTCTGGAATAATAAGTGATTGCATTGTTGTATAAATACTGTCATTTATAAGAATCATAAATTGAATTTTATCTGTTTCGTTAAGTGGATATAAACTTCTGAATGCGATTGCATCATCAAGCTCTTCCTCTCTGAACATATTCATTCCGTTTGTTGCGATTAAAAAATCTCTAAAAGCTCTTGCTTTCTTATGTTTTGCTGTTACTGCCATTTGGTTTTCCCCCATCCTTTGATTTCCTCTAGTTTAACACCTAGACATGGCTTTATTATACCATTTTCTGTACTATAAAGAAATTACTTTTTTTGCCTCATTTTCTTGAAGTAGTCTTTTAAAATCTGACTACTCTCCGCTTCACAAACACCTGTAATCACTTCACATCTATGATTAAGCTCTGGCATCTGTAAAATATTAAGTACAGACCCCCCAAATCCTGCCTTAGGACTCATTGCACCATAAACCACAGTAGGTATCCGAGACTGTACAATAGCCCCAGCACACATCGGACAAGGTTCCAACGTAATATACATGGTACACTCCTCCAAACGCCAGTCTCCTATAGCCTTACACGCTTCATTAATACATAGTATCTCTGCATGAGCCAATGCATTTTTGTCTGTATTTCTCCTATTACATGCTCTTGCAATAATTTGATCCTCATATACAATGACTGCACCAATAGGTGTCTCATCTAATTCATAGGCACATCCTGCCTCTTTTAATGCTTCCTTCATCCATTCAATATGTTTTTCCATTTTGGTCACCTCGCCTTACCTATTGTATCCCCATTATCTGAGTTGGTAAAGTAAAACACCCTACCGAAGTAGAGTGTTTTATGTATTATACGAAATATGGATTTGGCTTGAATAAGTAGCCAATACAGTTGAAGAATGCGATAAGAGATGGAATACCTGTCCATACAAAGAGTACAAAGAGAATACCTTGTATTACCTTGCCTTCATAGAATTTGTGTGCACCAAGTCCACCTAAGAAGAAAGCTAACCAGAATGCTACCCATTTGCTCTTTGGTTTCAAGCCATATGGATTCATGTTATTGTTCACATTACTGTTCGCATTTGTATTGTTATTATCATTGTTGATAATAATTTGTGGTTGTGCTCCTGCTGCGCCTTTGAGTTCTTCAACTTGCTTCCCACAATGAATACAAAGTATAGCATCCACGTCTATTTGCTTCCCACAAAACTTACAAAACTTCATTTCTTTGCTTGTTGCCTGTGCAGCTACTGGCTCCCCGTTAGTCACTGGTGCTACAGGTTGTTGTACTGCTTCATTCGTATTTTCACTCATAATACTCCCCCTTATGTTTTGATTATTACCCTTATTATCTAATATTTTGACTAGTTAGTCTACACTTTTCACCATTTTCTTCATAGTTTATTCATATTTATTAAGTTTTAAAAGGGATATTTTGTGTTTTTTTGCGCACCCTATTCCCATATATTAACTTAAGAGGTGAGTAGATGAAACTTTCGTCTGATTTAAAGACCAATTTGGACGCACTCAAAGCCCAGCTCCCTGTGGCGTCTAGTTTCGAT
>JBOFEH010000032.1:0-18619 GCA_051647765.1 Cellulosilyticaceae bacterium
TGAAACGTTTGCTAGCTAAGACGATTATCATTTATCCCATGACGCAGAAAGAAACCTTAGATGAGCCTATTCTTTTTATAAAAGAAGGAGAGGTGACTGACCAATCAGTCTATATCACACCAGATGAAAAAGTAGTCGCAGAATGGGTATATAGAAACAACAAAAATGCAGGAGCAACAACGAATACACTGCCAGGGGCAAGAAGCTTATATCTAGCAGTGAGAGGAAGTGAGACTGTATTTGCAGTAGTAGCGATAGCTATGGCAAAAGGCGAAGGCATTGATGCTTTTGAGAGAAGTGTATTGATTGCCATGCTTAGTGAGTTTGGATTGGCTTTAGAAAAGCAAGCTATTATTGAAATGAATAATCAGATTGCGCTTAAAGTGCAGAGAGAACAGCTTAGAGGGAATTTGCTCCGAGCGATATCTCATGATCTTAGAACACCGCTTATGGAAATATACACCAATGTAAAATCCTTAAAGGATGAGGGAGAACATATCTCTCAAAAACAGCAAAATTTATTGTATGACGAAATTTGTGAAGATGCAGTATGGCTGATTAATCTTATTGAAAATCTGCTTGCTGTAACAGGGATTGAGAATGATGCACTGAGTTTGCAAATGGAAATGGAAAGTATTGAAAAGGTAGTCAGTGAGGCGCTGAAACACATTAGCCGGAAGGCTACAGAACATCACATTACGGTAAGTGTAGAAAGAGGCATACAAGCCCTTATGAATGCTGAGTTAATTACACAGGTATTAATCAACTTAATTGATAATGCTATAGCCTATACGCAAATCGGATCGCATATACAGATTGATGCCAAAAAAGTCAGAAGTAAAGTGGTAATAGAAGTAAGTGACAATGGGAGTGGTATTTCAGATGACGTCAAAAAACATTTATTTGACATGCTGTATAGGGGTGACGTGACCACTGTAGGCAGTAAAAGAGCCATGGGGCTGGGATTGCCTTTATGCAGGATGATTATTCATGCTCATGGAGGGGAATTGATGGTGAGAGACTGTATTCCAAATGGAACACTATTTGGATTTACATTAGAGGCACGAGACTAAGAAAGACGAGGAGATTTCTCCTCGTCTTTCTTAGAATAAAAATTTGTTTAGGCAATTAAAGTATGGACGATTTCTTCAAGGTTTTTGACCGTTTGAGCGACATCCTCCATAATGGCGAGTTGTTCTTCGCATTCACTCACCACATGATTCATTTCATTTAGAGTCTCAGTACTGATAGTTTGGATATTTTGTATGGAATCATTGATGTGATGACCTTGGGTTGCAATGGAGTCAGTTTCTAGGGAAACGGTATTAATTTTTTGATAGAGGCCTTCACTAAGGGATTCAGTTTCCATGACTCCAGTCATAACAGCTCGTATAGAGTCGGTACCTGTATGAATAAGTCCAGAACTCATACTGATAGAAGTAGATGTTTCTTGAGTGTGTGATAGAATCTGTGTCAGTAGAAGTTCTATATCTTTGGTAGCTTTTTGGGACTGCTCAGCTAATTTACGAACTTCGTCTGCTACGACACCAAACCCTCTGCCTTGTTCACCTGCTCTAGCAGCTTCAATAGCAGCGTTGAGAGATAAGAGATTTGTCTGCGTGGCAATTTGTTCAATCATTGAGACAACACTAGAGATTTTTTGCCCCTGTTGTTCTAATTGTTGAATGTGGAGAAGGCTAGATTGGGTGGCCTGACGAATGTCATTCATATCTTTTACAACTTGCTCCATTGTTTGTCTGTTGCGTCTATTATGAGAATAGATTTCCTCAAAAACATGCTCAACTTCAGCGGTATTTTGTTTAATCATATGAGAAGAGGTTGAGAGATGATGAGACTGTTTGAGGCAGTGATCTGTAGATGCAAGAGTTTGCTGTGAACCTTCTGTAACAGAGATTGTGTGTGTGGCAGTGGCTTTAACAACATCAGTAGCATTTTCAACCATAGCTAGTAGCTGTGTGACAGTCTCGGATACCACTTGAGAGGTTTGCTTGGTACGGGTATTAAAGGAGAGAATATCCGCTAACAACTGTTTTTGGACATTAGCATCTAATACGTCTTGGAGAAGTGAACTTGTTCTTGTAGAGAGTGCGATAAGGATTGATGAAATACAAATCATTTCGATGGCACGAGGAATAATAATATAAAGAACAAGGCTATGTAAGGTAGCAGAGTTGTGATCGATGACACCATCAAGACTAAAGCCGATAAGTTGCCCAATAATAACCACGGTTAATGTGAGACCAGTAGCATAGAGGCTTAAGGTTTTTGAAAAATATAAGGAAGCAATAACGATGCCATAGAGGGAAACGATGACTACATGTTGTTTAAGGAGTGGTGTCAGGACGCCTACCATAATAACACTACAAGTAACCACCAAATATTTAACCCAAGGACCATCTTTTTTGAGAATAAAAACAAAAAACGAAGGGAGTAATAGGAGCAAAAAAGCAAGAAGTGTAGCCGAAAGCATGAGTTTTTGAGGGATAACAAAAATACCGACTGTATTGAGTATAAACACCAAAAAAATAAATGCAGTGGTAATTAACATGATTTTAGAAGTGAAGCGATTAGATGATGTTTCATTGTGCTGGAGCATACTGGGATGAGTCATTTTGAACCTCCTTGAATTGAATGAATAATTTAATATATTTTATCATATAAAAGACGTAAAAAATATAATTTCAGAAAATTTAGGTGTTTTTAAAGCTCTAAAATTCATATGATACAACAGAACAGTTTTTGAAAGTGAGGTGAGGGAATGGTACAAGGTAAAGATGATTGGAGTTACTCGCAAGGAAGTAGAATTGTACAACAAGGGAGGACTGGACTACAGGGGATACAAGGTCCACAAGGCCCACAAGGTCCACCTGGTCCACAAGGGCCTATGGGTGTGGCGGGGCCGAGTTTTAAAGATGCACAATTAGTAAGTTATTCTGCAAAAGAACCTAAGGTGTATAGCCCAAAACAAATATTTGATTATAATACTGAAAATGTTAATGGCTCAACATTTTCAGTCATTACGACAAATATAGGAGCAGGAACATTTGAAATCAGTGAAAAGGGACGTTATTTATTCATATGGTCATTTAATCTAGAAAATACAAGTCAAGATGTAGCCAATATGATTGTGGCATTATATAAAAATGGTATAAGAGTAACAATCTCAGGGGTACCCAAAGTAGCACCAGGTAGTGTTGCAGTGATTAATGGAAGTATTGATATAGGACTTAACTGTAGAGATCAAGTGACACTCGTTAATGAATCAAATATAAGGGTAGATGCGATGGTAACACCTATTAATGTGCAAGTAACACCGGCTGTATTAGATGATGAAGGTTATTTGGGAACAGGAATTGGTAGCTGGGTACAAGTTGTAAGGGAAGCCTAATGGATCTAATCATAAAAGGTGTCTTAAGTAGGTAAATACTTAGGGCACTTTTTGTTTTGAAAATTATGTAATATGTGTATATTCATAAAAATGTTAATATGTTATGATAGGAGGGTTGTCACAAAAAATTTAAAAGGGGAGTGCAGGATGAAAAAAATATTAGCAGTTATAAGTATGATGGTTATGATTGTAGTAGGATGTGTAGGGTGTACAGAAAAGTTGGAGGATACAGGTGTTGTAGCAGATGGGAGATTTACATTTAATACCCAAGAATTTAAAGAGGTTTATAATAGTAAGGTACCTGAAAAGTTCCAAATTACGAAAGAATTTAAAGAAGAAAAATTAGATGATTATGATGTGTACTATGTACATAGTTTTTATGAGGATTTTAATGTGGGTGTAGAGACAGATGCAGAGGGGGCTAAACTGACAGAAGTGAGTGTTGAGTATAAAGGTGGAACAGAGAGTCAATCAGGTGTGATGTCAGAGATTTCTTTTACATCAGGGCAGATTAATACTTTTTATAAAAGGGCAGAAATGGTATATAAAGTATGCTGTCCAAATGTTTCAAAGAGCGAGTTTAAAGCATTTTTTGATTCAGTGATGGATAATGGCTATTTATTGAAAGAAAAAAGTAAGGTGATTGGTGACGTTGAAGTGATCTTTAATCCTAAATATGGTATGGAATTCACATTTAAACCTAGCAAGTAAGTTGTTTCAAAATAGGAGATTAAGTAAGGGCTGACTATGTGATTGATAGTTGGCCTTTATTCATTGAATAAAAAAGTAAAATATTAGGAAAAAGAATTTATTTGAAAAAAGTTAATGCGGAGGAAGAATCGGGGGATTTAGAGGATATAGCGCTTGTAGTGTATGAGCAAGCAGTGTGTGCTATTAATTGCGAAGACAATCAAAGGGCAACAAATAGATTTGAGCGATGAGGCTATTGCAGAGCGATTATATGAAGAAAGCATTGGTGATGTGAGGCGAAAGTTAGAGATGGAGCTGCTTAAATTGGATAATGCATTAAACACCCAAGATAAGAAAAAAAATCGATGAAGGCCGTAGAAACCTCAAAGAAGTGTTAGAAATTTTGGGAGATATTCAAGACTAAGGTGTAGAAAACAAAGAAGAGTAGGCAAAACGTCTACTCTTCTTTGTTTTCTTTTGGGACAGGGGCTCTACGAATGACTTCTCCCTGAGGTTTATAAAGACTGGTGTTGATTTTTTGTTTTTTGATGAGGGCACCATTTTCATAGAAGTATTTATAGAGGGCTACTTTGTGGCCTTGTTTTGGGCGTACTTTTTGAATTTGGATGCCAGGTGCTAAAGTAGGGTCTTCTTCATAGCGTGTGGCTGGTGGAGGGAGGACCTCCTCAATAACGGATTCAAACTTTGAAGTATAGGAGGGCTTAAAGTCTGGGTGTCCAAATAAAGTGACATAGACTTTATTGTTTTCGCAATAGCTCTCTACATAGAGAGGATAGCCTGTATTGTTAATGAACTGGAAATCTACACTATTAGTAGCATAGGTGGCATCTTGCCCTAGAGGGGTATAAGAGACGGGTAAGGAGTGATTGCGTCTCATATAAATGTCAATATCCGTTAGTAATAACGCATTGTATAAAGTAGATGAAACCTGACAAATCCCTCCACCAATCCCTTCTTCAAAGTTACCATTATTAATCACCTTTGCCATTTGGTAACCCGCGTCAAGTGTAATCGGTTCTAGCTGCTTAGAGAACATAAATTTCTCATCAGGCATAAGCATGGTATTGATTTTTTGTGAAGCTAAGACAACATTTTGGTTGCGAAGAAGGTCTGCATTGTTATAGCTCGTGCTAAAACTTGCTAGAGGCGTCTTAAGAGCCTCAAAATAAGCTGTTGTATACTGCGGCTGAAGGGTGATGAGCGGTACAGTAATCGTAGCAAAGTCTTCTGATTGAATAGCCTCAAAAATGAGGGTAGCTGTCTTGGTCACATCTGCCTTGTGTCCTTGCGCCTCAGGTGTGATATGGAAAGTACGATTTTTGCGAATCATTATTGCATCTATGGGTGCTTGATAAAAAGCCTCTAAGTAAGGGGCAATTTGCTGGCTGATGATTTGCTCAGTGATATGGGGAGCAAGTGAGAACCTAATGGGTTCTGTTGGAGGATTGTTCATAGCCACATATCTATCTATTAAGGAGCCTTCATGGCCTACAGTATAGGCATCTTCTAGTACTTGCTCTAATGGGTAAGTAACCCCTAGTGTTTCTAAGTCAAGTGTGCTTGGGGTTGTGTTAGATGGCCCTATAAGGGTGATTTCTTGCTGGCTAAGTACAGGGAGAAGCTGAGTTTTTAAGGTGTCCTCTGCTTCTTGTAGCGTAAGACCTTCTAGTGGAATGTTATGAACCCATACGTTTTGGGCAAAAACTTGGTCATAGTGTTTGATATTTGAATAAATCGTACCTATGTAAGCGATGAGGCCAATAAGCCCCAAAATAGGAAGGAGCATTAGCATTTTGCGCCGACGTTTTTTCTTGTTTTTTTGATGTCGTTCATTTCTAGTCATTGTCTATCTCCTTTAGGGTAATGTTAGTAATTATATGAAATAGAATTAGCACTGTCAATAAGAATTTTATAGGTAATGGGCTCAATCAAAAAAATAATGATAGGTAAAAATTTGATAAAAAGTGTGATATAGAACTGTGTATGAATATATTTTGAAATGCAAGGGAGTATGATATGATAAGAAGAGTTTGAGCATTGAGAAGGGAGAGGTTAGAGAAAAGTGAAAAAATTATTAGTTTATTTAAAAGGTTATCAAAAAGAATGTGTGCTTGCACCATTGTTTAAGATGTTAGAAGCATCTTTTGAATTGTTTGTGCCACTAGTGGTCGCTGCGATTATTGATACAGGGATTGCAAGGGGGGACAAAACATATATTATAAAAATGTGTATGATACTTATTGTGTTAGCTTTGGTTGGGCTTGTATGCTCTGTAACAGCGCAGTATTTTTCGGCTAAGGCAGCTGTAGGTTTTGGAACGGGATTGAGGCACGATTTGTTTGCGCACTTATTGAAACTTTCATTTACAGAAATAGATACTATTGGAACGTCCACGATGATTACACGCTTAACAAGTGATGTTAATCAAGCACAAAATGGAGTGAATATGGTCTTGCGTTTGTTTTTAAGGTCTCCGTTTGTGGTACTTGGTGCCACAGTCATGGCGTTTACCATAGATCCCAAATCAGCACTTATTTTTGTAGCGGCTATCATAGTATTATCAGTTATTGTATTTGGAATCATGATTATGAATATTCCTATGCTCAAATCAGTGCAGCAAAAGTTAGATAATGTGCTAGGTAGGACGAGGGAGAACTTGGCTGGGGTACGTGTGATACGTGCTTTTGGCAAAGAGGAAGAGGAACAAAGAGACTTTAAGAATATTAATCAGACTCTAACTTGGACCCAAAAAAAGGCAGGTATGGTCTCAGCGCTTATGAACCCATTAACCTATGTGGTGATTAACCTTGCCATCGTAAGGCTCATATGGGTAGGTGCCATTCAGGTAGATCAAGGCATTTTGACAGCAGGGCAAGTGGTGGCGCTCTACAACTATATGTCTCAAATTTTGGTGGAGCTGATTAAGTTAGCTAGTTTGATTATTACAATCAACAAGGCTATTGCTTGTGGCAATCGTATTACAGATGTCTTTGAAATCCAATCAAGTATGGCAGATGGTAAGTGCTTGAATAAGAGCCAAATAGATAAACCGATTACGCAGATTACTTTTGAAAATGTTTCTCTGACTTATCAGAATGCAGGGGAAGAAACTTTGACAGGGATTAGTTTTAGTGTCAATAAGGGTGAAACTGTAGGGATTATTGGTGGGACAGGGTCGGGTAAGAGTTCGCTTGTGCATATGATACCTAGGTTTTATGATGCAACGAGTGGAAGCGTTCTCATTAATGGCATCAATGTCAAAGACTACCCTATGGAGATACTTAGGAAAAAAATAGGGATTGTCATGCAAAAGGCTGTGTTGTTCAAAGGTGATCTTGCTACCAATTTGAGGTGGGGCAAAAAAGACGCTACCCAAGAGGATATGAAAGAGGCTATTTGTAGTGCACAAGGATTAGATATTGTGAGTCAGGAAGAAGGTCTTTTGAAGCAAGTTGACCAAGGGGGCAAAAATCTATCTGGTGGTCAAAGACAACGGATGAGTATTGCTAGGGCACTGATTAAGAAACCGCAAGTACTTATTTTGGATGATAGTGCTTCGGCACTAGACTTTGCAACAGATGCCAAACTACGCCATGCTATTAAAAAGTTAGACTATGAGCCAATTGTTTTTATCGTTTCCCAAAGAGCATCGTCTATCCAATATGCGGATCAGATTCTAGTGATGGATGATGGCAAGTTAGTAGGACAGGGAACCCATAGTGAACTCCTGAAAAATTGTGAAGTCTACAATGAAATCTATTATTCTCAGTTTAAAAAGGAGGGAAGTCATGAAAGCAAAGCCTAAAATACAACAACAAGTTTTGAAAAAAGTCATGGGATATATTAAGAAATATACAGGACTTATGGTACTTTCAATGTTACTTTCTATAGTGGTGGTGGTGTTAACACTTTATGTGCCTATATTAATAGGAAAAGCTATTGATGGGATTGTATATGGCCAAGTTGCATTTGAAAATATCCTAAACTGTTTAATGGTGGTCATTATGATGGTAGTACTTACGGCATTAGCCCAGTGGGTGATGAACCGTATTAATAACAAGATTACTTATAATGTTGTGAGGGATATGAGAGATGAGGCTTTTGAAAAAATAGGGAAGTTGCCACTTAAGTATTTGGATGCTCATACACATGGTGAAATAGTCAGCCGTATCATTACAGATGTGGACCAATTTGCGGATGGTTTATTAATGGGATTTACCCAATTGTTTACAGGGATCATCACTATTGTAGGAACACTGGTTTTTATGTTAAGTATCGATTTGTGGATTACATTGGTCGTTGTGTTGGTCACACCGCTATCTTTGTTCGTAGCCAATTTTATTGCTAAGAAGACATATCATATGTTTAAGCTACAGTCTGAAACACGAGGCCAGCAGACTGCTTTGATTGAGGAAATGATAGGCAATCAAAAGGTGGTTAAGGCTTATGGTTATGAACAGGAGGCTTTGGGGCAGTTTGATGAGATTAATACAGCACTGGGGCAGTATGCCTTGAGAGCGACGTTCTTTTCGTCCCTGACTAATCCGGGTACGAGATTTGTTAATAGTATTGTCTATGCAGGGGTTGCTATTGTAGGTGCTTTAACGGTGCTGACAGGAAGAATGAGTGTGGGGGCCTTATCATGCTTTTTGAGCTATGCTAATCAGTATACCAAGCCCTTTAATGAAATTTCAGGAGTTGTTACAGAACTTCAAAATGCTATTGCATGTGCAGGAAGAGTTTTTGAGTTCATTGAGGAAGAAGAGCAGGTGTCAGATGCAGTAGACGCAGTGACCCTACAAAAGGTAGTAGGAGAAGTGGCGTGTGAAAATGTA
The DNA here is from genome assembly GCA_051647765.1 of Cellulosilyticaceae bacterium. Classification (GTDB taxonomy): domain Bacteria; phylum Bacillota; class Clostridia; order Lachnospirales; family Cellulosilyticaceae; genus JBOFEH01. Next base: position 8,956 of record JBOFEH010000032.1, read on the forward strand.
AGCTTCTCGTATAAATCAGGGCAAAAACTCATAGAGGATTTTAATATTCATATTAAGCCAGGTCAAAAAGTAGCAATTGTAGGCCCAACAGGCTGTGGTAAAACAACCCTTATTAATCTCTTAATGCGGTTTTATGATGTGAACAGTGGGCGCATTAAGGTAGACCATAGAGATATTACAGAAATGACCAGAAAAAGTCTGCGGGCGCAGTATGGTATGGTACTTCAAGAAACATGGCTCAAAAAAGGGACCATTAGGGAAAATATCATGATGGGGAAACCTCATGCAACAGAGCGAGAGGTAATTGAAGCAGCAAAGGCATCCCATGCCCATTCATTTATCAAACGTCTACCCAAAGGGTATGATACCATCATTGGTGAAGATGGTGGAATGCTTTCAGGCGGGCAAAAACAGCTCCTTTGTATTGCACGTGTCATGCTTTGTAAGCCGCCTATGTTGATATTAGATGAAGCCACATCTTCTATTGATACAAGGACAGAAGTCAAAATCCAAAAAGCCTTTAATACATTGATGAAAGGCAGAACAAGCTTTATTGTGGCACATCGCTTATCGACTATCCAAAATGCAGATGTGATTTTGGTCATGAAAGATGGAAAGATTATTGAACAAGGTAGCCATGAGATGCTTTTAAGGCAAGAAGGATTCTATGCCAATTTGTACGAAAGTCAGTTCGCCCAGTAAGGCAGTTGATGACAATGGAACCAACAATGGTGCAAGCAGAAGAAGTTCTTGAGTATTTAGGAAGCGACCCCGTAGCGTTAGCAAGATATAAAGCAAGAGAAGCCTCTTTGCATGAACGTGCTAATTTGATTAGTACGGGCATGAGGAGAGGGATAGAACAAGAAAAAACTAAAAATGCACAAGCACTTTTAAGTGTTTTGGATGATGAGACTATAGCCAATACAATTGGTCTTGAGCTAGCTTTTGTGCAGCAACTTAGGCGAGAAGCCAATTATTAATCCTCAAAAGGGTTCCTGGTATATTGATGATACTAGGAACCCTTTTTTTGCCCATATAAGATAATTTTTGAAAATCCAAGAGGTGTTTTGATTTATATATTTAAAATTTGGAACGTACACTAAGATATATAAATTAAGCAGAATGAAGGATGGAATTAAAGATGAAAAAAGCGAAGATTATGATTGTTTTAGACTCAAAAGGTAGGGCGTTGTTTTTGGAGAGTTATGGGCAAAGTGTATTTCAGATTACAAAAATAAAAGAATTTATACTGCCAGATATATCCTATTTTATAGAAAATTATTTGGACCAAAGCATAGTACATATAACAATCCGTAAAGAGGAGGTTAATGGCGAAAATGAAGATGATCTCTATCAAGAACTCATCAAGTTAAGAAATAAAATAGCATTAATGTAAGTGCTATAAGGAGTTATTTATGACTGAGGACCCCTCTCGCGCGAATTTTCAAACAATATGCCAAATATGAATAGTCCTATAGGCCACAAGCCATTGTATTTCAATGGTTTAAAGGTTTATAGGGCTATTTTTTTGTGGAAAAGTAGTGGGATTATAAGCTTTTGGGGTGATGTGGGAAATAAATGCTATATAAAAATACATCCTAATTGTGCTAATATTTTGTCCCGATTTTAGTCCTCTAGGTTTGGTGGCAACGCTAGTCATAGTAAGCATCTAAGCACCGAGTATATGATATTAATAGCACCACAAAGTTCAAAAGTGGTGCAGTAGCCAAAAGAAAAAAGAAGGGAACTTGGGAAATAAAAAATCGTTGGAGTAAATTGGATAAGTGGATTACCTCGATCTGTAAAAAATAAGTATATGGTGTATGCCATATACTTATGCAGAGAGGTGATCATGTGGATAGAGAGCAACTTAGGCAAGATATGATTGGGGCATTAACGCAAAAAGAGATGGCTATTAAATATCATACTACACAGGCTAATATATCCTATCATACGAGACAAATGGTTCTAAGTGAAGAAGAAAAATACAAATGTAAAATCAATAAAATTAAGCGCAAATTTAAGACTAGCAATCAGAGGAGAGCATTAGCTCACTATAATATAAAACATATCCATGATCTCTACCATCAGTATTACCAGATTAAACCAGTTGTAGCAAATTTGAGAGAGGCAGGGATTAGGATAACTAATGACGAGGTGGTTTGGGTACTAGAACACTTATTTAAGGAGCAAAAGGTATGTATTATATGTGGGCAGATGTTTTCGGTAAGACGCGCCAGAAATTACTGTCAAGATCCCAAGTGCGTGAGGACAGTGCACCTAGAGCGAGAACGAAAAAGACAAAAGGAGTTAAATAGTGGGCCAAATAGAGGCAGCTTGCAGTATATAAGCGTAAGAGATGTGGCAGCAAAACAAGGGGATAAGTGTTATCTCTGTGGAGAGCAGTTTGACTGGCGCATACAAGAGATTAATCACCCTTGGAGGGCAGAAAAAGAACACTTTTTGAGTCGGTATTATGGGGGAGCAGATACGGAGGATAATATAAGGGCTGCATGTAGATGTTGTAACATATATAAAAACAACTCCATTTATGGCGTGAGAAACAAACAAGATTATTTACAATATAGACAAGAGGCCTTAGAAAAATTTAAAGATAAGACACCTGTATATCCAAAAACATATTATATAGATGATCGCAAATTTGAGGAGTTGTATTTGTCGGGAGCGTCCATGCGTGAGATAGAGGATCGGTTGGGGATTAGCTCATGGCTTGTCTACAAAAAGCGAGAACAGCTTAAGTTACCCAAGCGAGTAGGGGAAAAGGCAAATTACAAAAGTAATCAAGTGATAAGGCTGCTTAAGAGTGCATCCAAACGCGCATTATACAATCCAGAGATTAAAAAATATATTGACGAAGTTGAGGATAGACTACAAGACCTTATAAATCAAGATAATGACATATTTTTGTAGGGTATTATTCATCCCGATTTTGTCCCAATTTTATCCCGAGAAATAGGTAATAAAACATGATACTCTATGGAAATAATGGAAAAAATAAAAAGAGACTAAACCGTGAAAATGGCTTAATCTCTAGTAACCTTAACAAATTTAGTAAGCTCTCGGCGGGACTTGAACCCGTGACCTCCGCCTTACCAAGGCGACGCTCTACCTACTGAGCCACGAGAGCATTTTTGATGCTTTTACATAGTAGCATATGCGGAATAACTTGTCAATATACACCTTAGAATATAATTTATTCTGAAAATAATATGACTAAAATATATTGCTAATTTTAAAAAATACTATATAATCAAATTGTAAAATAATTCCATTTATTTAAGGGGGAAAGCAAGTGAAGAAAAGTTTTTTTGTAAGTATATTATTAGTTCTGCTCGTTGCACTCACAGGATGTAATACAACGCAAATGGAGCTTTGGCAAAAAGCTAATAGCACCAATAATTGGAAGGCTATGGATGTATCTGCTAAGATGACTATGGAAATTGCAGCGGATGGTGAAACGATTAAGATGAATACTGATATGAATCAATACTCTGTGACAGAGACACTTGATACATACATCAAGATGAATATGGGAATCAGCGCTAGTGACCAAAACATGAATCTCAAAAATATTGAGATTTACATGTTAGATGGCAAGGTTTATATCAGCAAAAACTATGTGACAGCTATTTATGAAACAGCAGGTATACCTATTCCTCAAAAGGTGAAAGATCTTAAAGCGGACTATCTTGCATTAGATGAATTGAATGGGGGTAACCCAATGATGGATCTTGCATTAAAAATGCAAGGACAAATGGGTAATAAGGCTTTTGCAGATGAAGCAAACAAGATGATTGTGGATATGGCAAAACAACTTAAATTAGATATACCTGTTGTCAAAGAGGGAGACACTTATACAATCACTTTAGATAGCAAGCAAATTGTAGCTATTGTAATGGGGATGATGGATGAAGGTGCTGCTAATATTGATAAGTTGAACAAAGACTTCAAACTTAACTTGAAACCTGAAGATATTGCACAGGTGAAAGCATGGGCTAAGGCATCAGCAAGTGATAAAGCTGAGGTTAAGGCAATGCTTGAATCACTTGTAAAAGGGAATGTTAAAATCAGCTATACTTTTGTTGATAAAGGTGTAAACTTCAAGATGGAAATGAATATCGATGATATAGCAGATGCTGGACTTTCAATGAAGTTTAGTTATGAAGGTAATATGAAAGAAGCAGCTGTTAAAACACTTAAAGTACCAGGTAAAGTGGTAGAGACATCTCTTAACGCACTTATGGCACAATAACAAAAGGAATGTGACAATAAGGTCAACATTCCTCAAATAGGCTATGATAAAAAAGTTATCTTCGAGGCGAGAGAGGATAGCTTTTTTGTTTTGGGGATAATAACTATAAATTAGTAACTAATTAGGCTATAATAAAAGTGACTAAAATTGACATAATGAGGTAAAATACATGAAAGAAATCAGTGTTTTTGATGTGATAGGGCCTAATATGATAGGGCCGTCGAGTTCTCATACAGCAGGTGCACTGCGTATTGCTTTGTTTGTAAAGAAACTAATAAGTAATCCAATCAAGGATGCTCACTTTGTACTTTATGGGTCTTTTGCCAAGACGTATAAAGGACATGGGACAGATAAGGCGCTTGTAGCAGGTATACTAGGAATGGGAACAGAGGATGAGGGGATTCGCAGGGCCTTTGAAAAAGCCGATGCTATGGGAATCACTTATCGTTTTACGATGGGTGAAGATAATCCAGATTATCATCCCAATACAGTGGAAGTCATTGTGACTGATCGTAAAGGAGAAGTGACAAACGTAAGAGGTGCTTCAATAGGTGGAGGGAATATTCGTATCAATGAAATTCAAGGCATAGAAGTTGAATTTACAGGTCAATATACGACTATCATTGTGAAACAACAAGATACTCCAGGTGTTATAGCGCATCTCACCACATGCTTAAGTCATTATCAGATTAATATTGCCTATATGAAGCTTTATAGAGAGAGTAAAGGGACATTAGGCTATACGATTATTGAAACAGACCAGAAGGTGGATCATAATGTATTAGAAGAAATTAGAGAGAATCCATCGATTTTAGATGTGAATATTATTCAGGGAATTTGATGGAGGATAGACTATGAATTTTAGAAATGCACAAGAATTACTTACCTGTTGTGAAAAAGAAAATATAACAATAGCACAAGCTATGATTGCTAGAGAAATGACAATTAGTGATCATACTGAAGCGGAAATACACAGTCATATGGCTCACTCTTATCATATTATGAAGAGTGCAGTGCACAAAGCCTTAGAAGAGGAATTGGTTTCTATTGGGGGACTCATTGGGGGCGAATCCAAAAAAATCTTTGGGCGCAAACACAAGTCCGTTTGCGGCGAAATGATGTCTAAGGCCATTAGCTATGCTATGGGAGTATTAGAGGTTAATACGTCTATGGGGCTTATTGTAGCAGCGCCAACAGCAGGTTCATCAGGTGTTATTCCAGGTGTGTTCCTTGCACTGCAAGAAGAGTATGACTTAACAGATGAGCAGATGATAGAAGCACTATTTACCGCAGGGGCAGTGGGGTATATTATTACCCGTAATGCCACTGTGGCAGGGGCTGAGGGTGGTTGCCAGGCAGAAGTAGGTGCAGCATCAGCTATGGCGGCGGCTGCAGTGGTAGGCTTAATGGGTGGTAGCCCAGAAGAGTGTTTAAGTGCAGCAGCTACTGCTATTTCTAATATACTGGGTCTTGTTTGTGATCCAGTGGCGGGACTAGTAGAAGCACCTTGCCAAAAACGTAATGCGATGGGGGCTTCTAATGCTATGATTAGTGCTGAAATTGCCCTAGCAGGTGTTGGAAGTCATATCCCGTTTGATGAGGTTGTAGAAGCCATGTATAAAATAGGTAGAGGTATGCCTCATGAACTAAGGGAAACAGCATTAGGAGGCTTAGCGGCAACGCCTACAGGTTGTCAACTTTGTCAAAAAATATTTCAATAAACGTTCACAATAACGCAATAACGCGATATAATAATTAATGGAAAGACTACACGAGAAGATTAACTAGAGGAGGTTATGGCATGTTAGATATTGCAATTATAGGTGCAGGGCCAGCAGGTCTATCGGCTGCGATTAATGCACGTATTAGAAATAAAACAGTCAAAGTATTTGGGAATGACCCAACCACAAGTTGGATTTATAAAGCAGAGCGCGTAGATAATTATATGGGTATGATAGGCGTGACAGGCAAGGAGATGGTAGACAAATTTGTAGGTCATGCCAAAGAAATGGGCGTAGAAATCGTAGATGGAAAAGTGATAGAAATTTTCCCAATGGGTGATTACTATATGCTCAATGTATCTAATGAGTTCATTGAAGCAAAAACGATAATCTTGGCTAATGGGTTAGGCAAAACTAAGACCTTACCAGGGGAAAATGAATACCTTGGCAAAGGTGTAAGCTACTGTGCGACATGTGATGGACCATTATACCGTGGTAAAAATGTTGTTTTAGTAGGAGATTCTCCTTTTGCAGAAGAAGACGTGAATTATTTATCTGAAGTGTGCGAGAAGGTATTTTATGTACCACTTTACAAAGAAGAGCCTAAGGTAAATGAAAATGTAGAAATCATTCGTGAGAAGCCAAAAGCAGTACTTGGGGAGAATGTTGTAACAGGACTTGAGTTTGCGGATACTTCTTTGGATGTACAAGGGGTATTTATTATTAAAGAAAATATTCCAACCACACAACTCCTTAAAGGATTAGAGCTTGATAATCAGGCTATTAAAGTTAATAATTTCATGGAAACGAATATGGCGGGTATTTATGCGGCAGGTGACTGTACGGGTAGACCATATCAAGTTGCCAAAGCAGTAGGACAGGGGACAGTAGCGGCACTTCAGGCTGTAAGCTATCTTCACGAAGCAACTAAATAATAATCAAGACATGCTCTAGGTAATTAGGGCATGTTTTTTTGTTCTAAAGCAGACGGATTGTCCATAAGATATACAAAAAGGAGGCGTCTGCATGAATATAGGATATATAATGCTTGTTGCAATTTGTGTGATTGCAATTATAGTACTGATGATGAATATAAGTGTCGTTTCTAAGAAAGAGGAGACATTATTAAAAGTGGTGTGTATTGCCTTGTTTGCGTTTAGTATGATGAGGTATTTAACACTGATTGTGTACGGAGATCATCCTACACTGGGGCAACTTGAAGTTTTGAGATATTTTTATCTTGCAACAAGTATAGGCCTTACAATACCAACGGCTTCTGCGGTGTGGTATATTACACCCAGTTTTAGAGAGAAAATAAGCTATGGAAAATACCTTTTGTTGTGGATTCCCTGGATTTTGTTTTATATATATGTCATCATTACACAGCCTACAAAGATTGTTCAGGGGCAGCATTTTGGATATGCTCTAGAGCTGACAGGTAAGTTTCCTCTTTATTTAAGTATTGCACAAGGAACCTTTGTGACACTTATTACTTTGCTTTGTCTTATGGGATTGATTCGGTACAAAAATGAATTACTTAGAAGTAAGTATATTATTATTATTTTGGCTCAGATTTTGTTAACGCTAGATGGGCTAAGTTATTATTTGCCGGTGTTAGATATTTTTCCACCTTTTACAGTCACAGAGGTGTTCGGTTTTGTAGCTGTTTTTTATGCTTTTAATACAAAGGGTGTACGTAAGATGAAGTTATAAAGGCTATAGAAATTTTATAACTAAAAAGAGTGATTTCCAATGGGAGGAAATCACTCTTTTTAGTTATAAATAATTTTCGTATTTTGGGATAACACAGATGCCACATGCATCTGGGCCTGTGTTAACACCAATAGTAGTACCAATAAAGAAGTACTCTGATGGGATGTTAATAGCTATTTCTGATTGTGCAAGTGAGAAGATGTTTTCAGCATCACTTACATTATCTGCATGACCTACAATGTAGTTGTATCCTGCAGGGTTTTCACAAACATATTCTTTAGCTAGTTCGATAATCTTAACGATGGCTTTTTTCTTGCCACGAACTTTGGCTACAGGGAATAGCTGTCCATCTTGCAGATAAAGAATAGGTTTAACATTCAGCATTGTCCCAAGTAATGCTGATGCTTTACCAATGCGACCACCGTTTTCTAGATAGTCTAGTGTATCAACAAAGAAGAAAATACGAGCAGCTTCGCGTAATTTTGGTATGATACTTAAAATCTTGTCAAAATCAAGCTTAGCTTCAATCATACGTCCAATTTCTGTAACGAGTAAGCCTTGGCCCCCAGTGGCATTGAGAGAATTAATGATTTCTATTTGCGCATTAGGATAATTTTCTAAAATAAGTTCACGTGCATTGACTGCAGAATTATAAGAACCACTAAAATGACCAGATAAGCATACACAGATTACAGATTTACCAGCTTCAACAGCAGGTGTAAAAACTTCTAAATAATCACCTAGTGATGGCAGGGAAGTTTTTGGGAAAATCTTCTCCTCGCGCATACGGTTATAGAAGTCTTGAATTGGAAGTTCTACGATTTCTTTGTAGTAATCCTCTTGGTTGAACGACACATAGAAAGGTACGAGTGTAACGTCATACTTGCTTATTGTGTTAGGATGCAAATCACAAGAGGTATCGCTAATAAGTACTATTTCTGACATGAGTTCACCTCCTTTTATTTACATGTTCTTTATCATTGTAATATGAGAAATAAATGCCTGTCAATTCAAAAGTATTTTAGTTGGTATGTGGTCAAGTAGCCATAGCATATATTAGTTGTAGTTATAGTGTTGAGGAGGAAGGGGTATGCTGTCTTCAAGTTTGGAAACGTATTTGGTTGCAATGTATAATATGACGAATGAAGGCACAGAGCTAAAAAGTAGTGAAATTACAAGGGCACTTAATGTGCCACTCAAGAAGACGATCCAAGCACTACAAAGGCTTCATTATCAAAAATATGTGGTATACACACCCTATCAGCCACTGAGCATTACTGAAAAAGGGATTGCAATGGCTAAATATTTGGCAGCTAGAAACTTGGTGATTGACGAGTTTTTGGATATCTTGCAAATCATGGAAAATAGAGAGACTGAAAAAGAGGCTATGCAGCAATATCTTTCACAAGAAACCCTCCAAGCGATTGAACGTTTTGTTATTTTTACAAAGCAGTATCCAGAAATTGTAGTAAGATACAAACTTTTTGCAAAACGTAAGCCCAAAGTGAGATTATTAGAAGAACTACCACCAGAAGATTCTCTCTAAAATATATAGTGCCCAATGAGCGCACTATATATTTTTTTTTGGCTTATTTATTAAAATTATGATAAAATGATTTACGATATAAAAGGTTGGATATAATCCTAATCAAAGATTGAAATAGAGGGAATATATGAAAAGAAAAGTAACTAAGCAAAGTGTCATGAAAGGTGCGATGATTTTAGCCATTGCATCAGTTCTTAGTAAGGTCATTGGTATGCTCTATACCATACCGCTAACGCAGACGTTAGGGGATGAGGGAAATGCGATTTATGGGGATGCCTTCAATGTGTATATTATATTGATTACGATTTCGGCAGTTGGTGTACCAAGTGCTATTTCTAAGTTGGTATCAGAACGAACGGCAGTGGGTGCCTACAAGGATGCCAATCGTGTGTTCAAGATTGCGATGGTTTA
>JBOFEH010000033.1:0-6102 GCA_051647765.1 Cellulosilyticaceae bacterium
TAGTCCCACTAGTGATTAGAACTTATTATACTTTAGAAAAACATGCTCAGGTTGTTAAAGTAAAAACAGTATTTGATAATCAAGCATTAGACCATAGATTAAGAGTGCTATTTAAAACCCATATTACAAGTCCTTACCACTATGCAGATTCGATCTTTGAAGTGGCTCAGCGTGACAATGTCCCAAGTAAAGAATGGAAAAACCCATGCAATGCACAGCACCAACAAAACTTCATCAATATCCATGATGAGCATGTTGGTTTAACCATTGCAAACAAGGGACTTAACGAATACGAAGTCTTAAGAGATGGTGAGCAAACTATTGCGGTAACCCTTCATAGAGGAACAAGAGAACTTGGAGACTGGGGCGTATTTCCAACACCAGAAGCGCAATGCTTAGGAGAAAGCACAGTAGAATTTGCGATTATTCCACATGGCAAAGATCCATTTACGTCTTATGAAACAGCACAAAAATATACGGTGCCATTGATAGCCAAAGAAGCAAAAAGACAAGCTGGTGAGATTGCATCAGATTATAGACTGATGCACATCGAAACGACAGAGGCGATGTTCTCTTCGCTTAAAGTGAATGAGCAGAGTGGTGCAATCATAGGCAGGTGGTATAACCTTTCAGCAGAAAAAGCTACACTTAAAGTAGCGTCGAGGTATCCTGTGTATCGCTCTAATTTATTAGAAGAATATGTAGGGGATATAGATGGGCATGAAGTGACTTTAGGTGGGGCACAGATTGTGACAATTGGTTTTAAAAGATAGGAAATAGAAGAGGTCCGTGAGAGGAAGGCGGGCTATGGTGGGTGGGAAAGGCTCTGCGTATTTGGTGAAATGCTAAGCCTAGATGATCTAACTAACGGCTGAAACTCGGGAAAAACGCCCTCAAATAGTCAGCCTAAGGGCAGCTAAATCATTTAGACTAAGCATTTCTACCAAATACTTCGAAGCTTTCCCACCCACCATAGCCCGCCTTCCTCTTACTATACTCATTATACTTCTGATGCAAAAAAGAAATTGAAAAGAAATAAAAAATCAAAAGTGCACAATAAATGTGAAGGGGATGAGCAGTATGAAGCAGTATAATATTTTGTTGGTTACAACAGATCAGCAGCGGTTTGATACAGTTGGGGAGCGTGCACCTGAGTTTTTGAGGATGCCGCATACGGATTTTTTGAGGAATCAGGGGATAACCTATACCAATGCGTATGCGCAGTGCCCACTTTGTGTGCCAGCTAGGATTTCGATTATGAATGGGAAGTTTCCGCATACAACTGGGGCGACTACGAATTGTGCAACGAGTGAGGTAATGGGAAATCGGGATACATTACCTGATTTGATGAGGCAGGCTGGATATCAGACGATTGCGATCGGAGAGATGCATTTTGGACCGCAACGGGCTAAGCATGGATTTGATGAAATGATTATTCCAGAGGATTACTATAGAGAGATGCAAAGGTCTGGAAGTCATATACTCCCAATGAAGCATGGGATGGGTCAAAATGAAATTTATCCAGCACTCGCTACAGTGCCAGAGGCAATGACGCTAACGTCTTGGACAGCAGAAAAGTGTGTAGAGTATATTCGTGAACGAAGAGATCCAGATCAACCGTTCTTTATGTGGTGTTCATTTTCTAAGCCACACCCACCCTTTGATCCACCAGAACCTTATTATTCCATGTATAGAAACGTAGAAATGCCAGAGCCTGTCTTTGGAGATTGGTCAGATGATGAGCATGCACCAGAAGCCTTTAAAAGACTCAGACAAATGTGGGGCTATGATAAAATACCACTTTCAGTCATAAAAGAAGCTAAAGCCGCATATTATGGTTTGTTAACTCAAATTGATTACAATATGGGAAGAGTCTTCTCAGCACTTCAAGATAAAGGACTAATGAATGAAACGATTATCCTATTTACTTCAGACCACGGAGAGTATTTAGGTGACCACCATGCAGGGGCAAAGTTCTTCTTACATCAACCTTCAGCACACGTACCTTTTATCTTAAGACTGCCTTTTGAAATGAACAAAGATTTAGAAGGAACAACACAAGCAATACCTATCACACACGCAGACATCTTACCAACACTTGTCAATTTAGCAGGTGGACAAGTACCAACATCCATAGACGGACAAGACCTAATAGCTGTGTTAGAAGAAAAAGTAAAACCAAGACAATACGTAGAAATGATCTCTAAGCTAAACCTACAAGAATCCATCGGTATCACAGACGGTAAATACAAATACATCTGGTACCCAGAAGATCAAAAAGAACACCTCTTCGACCTCACCAACGACCCACAAGAACTCATCAACCAAGCAGACAACCAAGATTACCAAACCATCAAACAAACCATCAAAACCACCCTCATCCAAAGTCAACACACCCAAAACGTAGGCTACACACAAGCAGGCAACCTCCTCACCATACCACCACGCAACGACACAGAAAGACACCGAAGAGCCAGACCATGGCCAGGCTTCCACACCGAATTCCACAACGACGACGTAAGACATTAAAGTAGCTAGGGTACTATAAAACAAGGCATCAATGAGATGAGAGACTATGTAGTGGGCAGTGCAATGCAATATAAACTCACAACTCAAAGCACCTATTTTTCTAGCTTTTGTTTTTTATCTTTTTTATTTTTTTCTACCCCTCAGAGAGTGTGTAGAAAGTGAGTAGGAGTAGTTAAGAGGAGCAGGTGTGTGATGAGAGGGGGCTTTGAAAAGTGTTGAAAGAAATACTTAAGGGATAATGGTTCACTGTTCTTAGGCTGACTGTCTGAGGGGCGATCTTCCCCGAGTTTCAGCCGTTAGTGAACAAGTAGCCCTTTAGTATTTCTCAACACTTTTCAAGTCCACACGAATCACACACCTGCTCCTCCTAACGGACCTCCCCATTCCCTTTCCCACCCACTCTCCCCTCCCAACTATTTACAACCGCCCACTACATAAGGTAAAATAAAGTTAAAGAAATAACTAAAATTTTACTAAAATTAACATAAAAATGGAGGGTATCATTATGCCACCAATTAATTTATTGATTAAGCCAGCGTCAAGCGCATGTAACTTAGCGTGTAAGTACTGTTTTTATCATGACGTAAGTGATAACAGACAAATCAAATCTTATGGAAAAATGACTGTAGAAACACTAGAAGTACTTGTTAAGAAAACACTAGAGATTGCAGAGTATAACTGTACTTTTGCTTTCCAAGGTGGGGAGCCAACCTTAGTGGGGCTAGATTTTTATAAGGCACTTGTGAAGTTCCAAAAGAAATATGCGAAACCAGGTGTAACGATTGCCAATGCAATACAAACAAACGGAACGCTCATTGATGAAGAGTGGGCAGCATTTCTTGGAAAGAATAAGTTTTTAGTGGGTCTATCTATGGATGGACATCAAGAGGTGAATGATAGTTTAAGGCTTTTTAGAAATGGAGAAGGTACTTTTGAGCGTTTGATGGAGACAACAAAGCTTTTTGACAAGTATCAGGTAGAATACAATATTTTAACGGTAGTCACAAGTTACGTAGCAGACCATATTAAAGAGATTTATGACTTTAATATCCAGCATAACTTTAGATATATGCAATTCATACCTTGTTTGGATGATATTCAAGAGGAAAGAGGTAGCAAAGATTATTCGCTGACACCAAGACATTATGAAAAATTCCTATGTGACTTATTTGATGTATGGTATAAGGATATTAAAGCAGAAGAGTTTGTGTATGTGAGATACTTTGAAAATATTTTGCAGCAGATGTTAGGATACTACCCAGAGGCCTGTGGGATGATGGGGGTATGTACTAACCAATATGTAGTAGAGGCAGATGGTGGGGTGTATCCATGTGACTTCTATGTAATGGATGAGTATAAAATAGGTAATTTAATTACGGATGATTTTGTGACTTTAGAGAAAAATAGAAAAGAGATTCAGTTTATTGAACAGTCTGTAGAGAAGGACTCAGGCTGTATGAAATGTAAATGGCATAGAATTTGTCATGGTGGCTGTCGTAGAGATAGAGATTTGTTCCTAGATGGTAAGACAGGGCGTAACTATCTTTGCACTGCATATAAAGGGTTTTTCAAGCATGCGTATCCAAGGTTAGAAGAGATTGCGCAAATGCTTAGACAAAGATATAGAAGATAACTAGGGAGGAAATAAAAATGGATTTTAGAAAAGAATATCAAAGATGGATGAGCGAAGAAAAAGTTAATGAAGCAATCAAATGTGAATTAGCAGCACTAGCAGATGAAAAAGAAATCGAAGATCGTTTTTATAAAAACTTAGAATTTGGGACAGGTGGATTAAGAGGAAAAATCGCAGCGGGGACAAACCGCATGAATATCTATACAGTAGGGAAAGCAACTCAAGGTCTTGCGACTTACTTAATCAAAGTGAAAGAAAATCCAAGCATTGCTATTGCATACGATTCAAGAAATATGAGCAAGGAATTTGCAGATGCAGCAGCAGGTGTACTTGCAGCTAATGGTGTAAAAGTATATCTTTATGAAGCATTAAGACCAACACCAATGTTATCTTTTGCAGTAAGACATTTAGGAGCAGATGCAGGAATCGTGATTACTGCTTCACATAATCCAAAAGAGTACAATGGCTACAAAGTTTATGGCAATGATGGTGGACAGCTTACAGATGAAGCTGCAAATGAAACATTAGACTATATCAATGCAATTGACATCTTTGGTGATGTAAAGACAATGAGCTTAGAAGAAGCACAGACAAGTGGACTCCTTCAGTACATTGGACAAGAAGTGGATGAAGCTTACTACAGCAGAGTAGAAGAGCTTGTGATTCGTAAAAACTTGGTGAAAGAAAAAGCAGATAGTATCAGCATTATCTATACACCAATCCATGGGAGTGGGAATATCCCAGTACGTACAATGCTTGATAGACTTGGATTTAGCAATGTAACAATCGTTAAAGAGCAAGAATTACCAAATGGTAACTTCCCAACAGCACCTTATCCAAACCCAGAAGATAAAAAAGTATTTGAGCTTGCAATTGGTATGGCAAAAGAAATTTCACCAGATCTTATCTTTGGAACAGACCCAGACTGTGACCGTATTGGGGTAGTGGTAAAAGAGGGTGAAGATAGCTTTAAAGTGCTTACAGGGAATCAAGTAGGGATCTTACTGACAGACTATGTTTTAAATGCAAGACAAGAAGAAGGGACACTGACTGAAAAAGATACTGTAATCAAAACAATCGTAACTTCAGATATGACAAAAGCGGTATGCGAAAGCTACAATGCACAACAAATGGATGTGCTTACAGGATTCAAATATATTGGGGAAAAAATCAAAGAGTTCTTAGCATCTGGGTCAAATAACTTTGTGCTTGGTTTTGAAGAGAGCTATGGTTATTTATCAGGAGATTTCGTAAGAGATAAAGATGCCGTGATCGCATCTGTACTCATTGCAGAAATGGCACTTTACTACAAAACAAAAGGTAAAAACTTATACGAAGCACTTGAAGATTTATTTATCAAACATGGCTATTACAAAGAAGACCTCATCTCTGTGACAATGGAAGGAAAAGATGGGCAAGAGAAAATCCAATCTATCATTGGGACATTAAGAGCCAATGCACCAACTGAAGTAGGGTCACTTAAAGTCGTAGCAGTAGAAGACTACAAACTTTCAGTACGTACGAACCTTGTAGAAGGTACAAAAGAGACAATCAACTTACCATCTTCAAATGTTTTAAAATTCATCTTAGAAGATAAGAGCTGGTTCGTAGTTAGACCATCAGGGACAGAGCCAAAGATGAAAATCTACTTATCAGTAATTGGTCAAACAAATGAAGAAGCATTAAACAAAACAGCAGCACTTAAAGAGCAGGTTTTAGCTGTGATTAATGCTTAAAAAATACTTAAAGTAATGTCTACACACGCCTAAATAAATAGTACAAGGGGAAAACGCTATGATTAAATTAACACCAGCCTTCAAAGATTATCTTTGGGGAGGGACAAAACTAAAAGAAGCTTACGGCAAACAATCAGACTTAGACATCGTGGCAGAAAGCTGGGAACTTTCTACGCATCCAGATGGTCAAAGTATCGTCGCTAC
>JBOFEH010000034.1:0-1857 GCA_051647765.1 Cellulosilyticaceae bacterium
TAACGACACTACTTCTTCTTGTATTAGGGAGAACAAAATGGCAACTGATTCTTGTGATGTGGGCGGTTGTACCTGTTATTAACTTTTTCATGTTCCTAAGGGCACCCTTTCCACCTACGATTGCCGAAGCGCATCGTCAAAATATGAAGGATTTGATCATGCATCCGTTTTATCTCTTTGCATTAGCAGCCATATTTTTTGGAGCAGGCACAGAGGTAGTGATGAATCAATGGTCATCTGCGTTTATGGAAAAGGCACTCGCTTTACCAAAAGTGGCTGGAGATTTGTTAGGTATGTGTGGATTTGCGGTGATGCTTGGTGTGGGACGTACAGTTTATGGCATATATGGACAAAAATTAAATGTCAATAAATTATTAATAGGGGGATCACTTGCAGGTATAGCGTGTTACATAGTTGTTGCATTATCTCCTATCAATGGCATTAATTTACTCGCATGTGCGTTATGTGGTTTGGCAGCAAGTTTGCTATGGCCAGGTACACTGATTATTACGGCAGATCGATTTCCTATGGCGGGGGCATGGCTTTTTGCAATACTGGCAGCAGCGGGTGATGTTGGCGCAGCATTTGGTCCATGGCTGACAGGGGAAGTGGTCAATAGCATGCTTGTCACACAGCCGGAGCAGATTGCAATTCGTCTAGGGATCTTAGCTTCGGTTATTTTTCCAATTGGAGCAGTGGCGTGTCATATTGTTTTAGCGCGTATGGGAAGAAAGCAAGAAAACTAAAGGTGTGCAGTGATGCACATCTTTTTTTGTATCAAAAGAGGTTATATAACTATATATATTAAAATTAAAATATATAGTTATATAAAATTTTAATTACTTTAGGGAGGCTATGATGGCGATACAATACAAAATCGTACATGAAGCAACGAAGTGGGATCATAGAATAGGGATTGAGGCAATTGAAGCGATACAAGAAAGGGTATTTACAACAGGGAAGAGAGACTGGGTAGGGATGATTCAAGATGATGATCAGGCTTATAGGCCAGATCTCTTGTTGGTACAAGAATATATGACAGTAGCGGCGCAGCATATTGAGGGTATATGGATTGAAATTAATATTCCAAAAAATAACAATATAGGGCGTTATGAAGGTGCGGTGGGAATTACTTGTCAGGAGATGTTCCAAGATGAGATAGAATTAGGGGTGATACTATTTGCTATTGATGTCAAAGAAAAAATAGGCAGTGACTCAGATCAAATAAAAGCATTATTTGGACTGATCTTTAACACGGTAGTGATAAAGGATCCACCACAGTTTTATCATATTGAAAAACGTGAAGATGTGTACACTGTAGCACATGGTCAGTATGAACAGCTACGAGGTAAGCTTTTAGATTACCTACAATAAGATAAATACTCGTGTAGTTTTTGGGAAAACTGAGTAAAGGACAAACAATAAGAGCTCACTGAGGTAAACATATGAATACAAAAAAAGGGATCACAAGTTGGGGAACCGCTTTATTTACAGTTGCTGTATACATGATTTTTAGTCAAGTATTTGGAGAGGAAAATGCATCTGTAGGGATGCTTATTGGTATGACTACTTATTCTCTCCTAAAAGTTGATTTGACATTATATTTAAGATATAAGATTACTGCAATTAGTGGTCTAGCGCTTTACCTAGGGGTTATGGCTTATCTTGCTAATATCAATCCTTGGTTAGGGTTTGTAATCAATAGCATTACTTTTTTAAGTGTGTGTTTTATCTATGTATCCGATTTTCAAAATAGTATTTCTTATCTCTTCTTATTGATCTATATTTTTATGTGGGCAAGTCCTGTACCACTAGAACGTCTTGATACAAGGCTTATAGCGTTGTTGGTAGGTGTAG
>JBOFEH010000035.1:0-29790 GCA_051647765.1 Cellulosilyticaceae bacterium
CCACCGCAGATGAGTGCTAATGGGAACTCGATGAACACAGGGAGTTCGAGATTCATCGTAATAATAGCGGAGGTATAAGCACCTACAGCTACAAATCCAGCATGGCCTAAAACCAGTTCGCCAAGATACCCTGTTACAAGTGCTAAGGATACGGCCACAATGACATTAATAGCGATGGAAACAATAATTCCCTGAATATAATTGTTAATAAAGCCAAGGAGCATACCTGCCATCAAAAAAGCATAGGCACCAACCATGCCGCCAAGGAGTGCAAAATATTTCTTTTTCATTGTAATCACCTACACTTTCTCTCGTGTGTTTTTACCCAAAATACCTGATGGCTTAAGAAGTAAAACAAGAATAAGAATGAGGAATAAAACAGCATCAGCCCAAAGTGACGCACTTGGCCAGAAGATCGAAAGGAACCCTTTGGTCAAACTTTCGATAATACCAAGAATGAAACCGCCAAGCATCGCCCCAGGGAGAATGCCGATACCGCCTAATACCGCCGCAATAAAGGCTTTAAGCCCTGGCATAACCCCTAAGAAAGGATTGATTTGAGGGTACGCAATGGCAAATAAGACGCCGCCCATTGCGCCGAGTGCTGAACCGATAGCAAATGCAATAGAAATAGTTTTGTTAACAGAAATCCCCATGAGCGAAGCTGCTTGTGCATCTTCTGAAGCAGCGCGCATCGCTTTGCCAAGCTTAGTATGCTTAATAAAGAGTTCAAGGAGCAGCATCAGGGATAGAGAAAGTGCTAAAGAAATCAACATAATTTGACTGATTTGTACCCCTGCAACCTCAATAGGAGGTTTGGTAAAAGAAGGGAAAGGTTTAGCAGTCGCTCCAAAAAGAATTGTGAATAATGTTTGTAAGAAGAAGCTGACACCAATAGCTGTAATCAGCGCCCACATACGAGGCGCTTTTCGAAGAGGCTTGTATGCGATTTTTTCGATACTTACCCCGATTAAAGCACATGCAACCATTGAAATAATAATGGCGAGAGGAAGTGGTAGTCCGAGAACAGAGATGGCAAAAAACGCAATATAGGCGCCTACCATCATAATATCTCCGTGTGCAAAGTTGATGAGCTTAACAATACCGTAAACCATCGTATACCCTAGGGCGATAAGGGCATAAATACTTCCAATATGTAGTCCGTTAAGGAGCTGTTGGATAAAGGATGTAAAGTAATCCATGAGAGAAACCTCCTAGTATTTACATAAGATTTATGAGAATTTGTAAAAGAGGGCTGCTAAGCAGCCCTTGGGTCTTGCAATTTATTTTGGATCAAGTTTTTTGTAAAGTGTGTTTTGGCCATCCTTAATTTGGATAACTGCTACTGATTTGACAGGGTTACGGTTCTCATCAAAGCTTACATTACCTGTTACACATTCTAAAGAAGTGTTTTTGAGTGCTTCAGTGATTGCAGCTGCATCTGTAGAGTCAGCAGATTTAATCGCCTCAATCATGATTCTTGCAGCGTCATAGCCAAGAGCAGCAAAGGCATTTGGTTCTTCGTTGTATTTGGCTTTATAAGAAGTGAGGAAGTTTTGAATGAGTGGATTTTCATCTTGTGGAGAGTAGTGGTTGATAAAGTAGCTACCCTCAACAACTTCAGGGTTGTTTGCTGTTTGGGTTGTCACACCATCCCAGCCATCACCACCGATGAAAGTTGCATCAATACCGATTTCTTTTGCTTGTGCAGTAATGAGTGCAATCGTCTGATAATAATCAGGAACCACAATAACATCTACATTAGCGTTTTTAACGTTTGCTAAGATTGGCTTGAAGTCAATATCAGATTTGCTATAGTTGACAGTAAGTGCGACTGAGCCTCCAGCAGCTGTAAAAGATTTTTCAAAAGACTCAGCAATTCCAGTAGAATAATCACTCTCAGAGTTTACCATGATTGCTGCTGTCTTCGCTTGAAGGTCATCAGCTGAGAACTGTGCAAGGAGCTCACCTTGAGTAGGGTCTATGTAACACGCTCTAAAAACATTTGGTGCAATAGAAGTAATGACGCCTTTTGTACCTGTTGGCGTAATCATAGGAGTACCTGTTTCTTTGGCAATGTTTGCAATAGTTTCTGTAGTGCTACTAACATCAGAGCCTAAGAATGCAACGACTTTGTTATTGTCTACCAGTTTACGGAAAGTATTAGCAGCCTCTACTTGATTGCCTTTGTTATCTTCAAGGATAAACTCGATTTGTTTTTCGAGAACCCCACCAGCTGCGTTGTACTCTTCGATAGCAAGTTGGGCACCATTGCTTGCGGCAATACCGTATTGTGCTACTTCCCCAGTAAGTGCAAAGCTACCGCCTATTTTGATGGTGTCGCTGTTTGTGCTCCCGCCGTTGCAACCTACTAGTGACATGGCTGTCATAGTTGTTGCTGCTAATAAAGCAAGTAATTTTGTTTTTTTCATTTTAATCTCCCCTTTGTGTAACTGAATTAAATTGTAATTGAAAGTTATAATTATAAAAACTTCAATTTAGGTACAATTTTTTAGTTTAGTTTATTATAATTCAATTAAAAATGAATGTAAATGAATTTTTAAAAAAAACATAATTCATATTAAGAAAATTTTTTGTATACTAAGAAATAGTCATAATAGTAAGGAATAGATATAGGGGCTCACAGCTTGGTGTGTACCAAAACAAGGCCTAAAGATGGGAAAATGCTCGCAAGAAATGTTTGAATTATTTAAAAATAAAGATAACATAATATATGGATAACTAAATAGGAGATACTAAATAATAATTAGTATTGTTTACATGTGTAGAAAGGTATGCTATTCTAGAGAAAAGACAGCAAAGGGGCTAGAAAAATGAGACAAACTGAAATAACAGAGATAGAAGCAAAAAATTTGATGCACACGCAGCAAGCCGTTCTTTTAGATGTAAGATCTCTCATGGAATATCAAGAAGGACATATTCAAAAGGCTATTCATATTCCTTTAGAAAAAATAGCCTATGAAATAGAAGAGATGATAGAGAATAAGCAGCAGCCGATTGTTCTTTATTGTAGAAGCGGGATGCGCACCAAGACAGCGCGTATGATTTTGGAAAATCTAGGTTATAAGAAGATCTATGATCTAGGTGGGATTTATAAATGGTCAGAGTGCCTAGAAAAATAAACCACGTTCTTTAGAACGCGGTTTATTTTTGCCTTAAGGGACTTTGTTCACAAATAAAGGGTTCTGTGATATAATAGCGAAGATTAGGCAACAATGAGAATAACTAGACTAATATATAGTAGGTGAATGGATTGAATGATATAGAAAAAGATTTTTTACCCATTAGCAGAGAAGATATGGATAGAAGAGGTTGGGAGCAGTTGGATTTTGTTCTTGTAACAGCAGATGCTTATATTGATCATCATAGTTTTGGAACAGCTATTATTTCTAGAGTGCTAGAAGCTGCAGGCTATAAGGTGGGTATTATTGCACAACCTGATTGGAAGAGTACAGATGATTTTATGAAGCTTGGGAAACCAAGACTTGCGTTCTTAGTCAATGGCGGTAATATGGACCCAATGGTTAACCACTATACGGTAGCCAAAAAACAAAGGGAAAAAGACGCCTATTCACCAGGCGGTAAGATGGGATTAAGACCGGATCGCGCAACGATTGTTTATTGTAACAAGATTAGAGAGGCTTATAAAGATGCCCAAATCATTATTGGAGGCATTGAGGCGAGCCTTAGAAGATTTGCTCATTATGATTATTGGAGTAACTCAGTACGTAAGTCTATTTTGGTAGATAGTGGTGCTGATTTGCTAGTGTATGGTATGAGTGAGCGTCATATTGTAGAGGTGGCAAACTGCCTCAACGATGGATTAGATGCGCAGTACATTAGACATATTAATGGGACATGCTATGTGGTTGATGATTTAGAATATGTCTATGATTACAAGCTTATTCCTTCATTTAAAGACGTAACGGAAGATAAGGTCAAGTATGCCGAAGCATTCTTAATGCAATACCAAGAGCAAGACCCTGTGACAGGGAAGACATTAGTACAGCCTCATGGCGTTGGTAAGTATCTTGTTGCCAATAAGCCAGAGATGCCACTTTCAAGAGCAGAGTTAGACCATGTTTATAATCTGCCATACATGAAAACATACCATCCTATTTATGAAAAAGAGGGTGGTATCCCAGCCATAGAAGAAGTCAAGTTTAGTATTGTAAGTTCAAGAGGGTGCTTTGGAAGCTGTAACTTCTGTGCTTTGACGTTCCATCAAGGGCGCATCGTGCAAAGTAGAAGCCAAGAATCTATTCTTCAAGAAGCTGAGGAGATGACAGCACTTCCAGGGTTCAAAGGGTATATCCATGATGTAGGAGGCCCTACAGCAAACTTTAGAGGACCCGCTTGTTCTAAACAGCTCACACATGGGGCATGTAAACACAAAGAGTGTCTGACACCTAATCCTTGCAAAAACTTAGAAGTGGATCACAAGGAGTATTTGAGTTTACTTCGTAAACTCAGAGAGATTCCTAAAGTGAAGAAAGTATTTGTTCGTTCGGGATTACGCTATGATTATATTATGGCAGACAAAGATGATACGTTTTTCACAGAGCTTGTAGAGCATCATGTCAGTGGACAGCTTAAAGTAGCACCAGAGCATGTTTCACCAACGGTGCTTAAGTATATGGGTAAACCATCAGGTAAAACCTATGAAAACTTCAGACAAAAGTTCTTCAAGATTAATGAGAAGCTTGGCAAGAAGCAGTACATTATTCCATACCTCATGTCAAGTCACCCAGGCAGTACATTAGATACGGCTATTGAACTAGCAGAGTATTTAAGAGAGATTGGTTATCAACCAGAGCAGGTTCAAGATTTCTATCCGACACCAGGGACACTTTCTACGACAATGTTTTATACAGGTATTGATCCACTCACTATGAAAGAAGTCTACGTACCAAAATCAAAGATGGAAAAAGCAATGCAACGTGCGTTATTACAGTTTAGAAATCCAACCAAATACAATATTGTCTATGATGCACTCGTTATGGCAGGTAGAGAAGACCTTATTGGTTATGGACCTAAATGTCTGATTAGACCAAAAGATGGCGATAGAAGATTCCAAAAGCCACAGGGTGGTAAGTATCAACAGGGCAAAAAATCCAGTGGACAAGGTCATAGTGCTGGGGCAAAAGATAAAAAAAGCGGTAACAAAAGCAAAATCAGAAGTCTTGGCAAAAACAAAAAACAAAGTAAGAAAAAATAAGGATAAGCCCCTTTCAAAGGGGCTTATCCTTATTTTTCTGTAGGAATATCTACTGTTTCAAAGTAAACAACATCACCAAGTAGGGTATCGACACCCACTGCGAAACGTTGGGTATCACTCTCAATGAGTACAACTTTTAAAGCATCAGAGTTTGCTTCAGTATTATAACCTGCAAAAGTCAAAGTGGCATCACTAGGAGCAAGCCCTTTGTCTTTGAGGAAACGTGAAGCAATTTCAGTAAGTTGGCCATCTGTAAAAGATTTTACATCGCCACGCTCATTATAAACATTAATAATGAGACCTTTGAGTGTCTGGTTATCAGTGTTTAAGATACCGCCATAGCCATGTAAGGTACCCACTTCAGGATCCGCTTTTGAAATTGCTTGGAAAATATTAGCTTGGTGAATCCATTCTTTCGAGTCTTCACCAGCAGGTATAAAGCTTTTGAGGGCCTGATAATCTCTTTCAACATTTGGGTCTACATCATAGCCAAAGTATTCTTTGACTTTAGAAGCTACCAGTTGATCCATTTGACTAATTGTGGTAGCATCTGTGATTTTTTCTGTTTTAGGCTTGTTTCCCATACCACAGCCTACTAATGCTAGACTGAGTAAAGTAACACCTGCAAATACAATAAATTTTTTCATTTGAGTATACTCCTTTTAAGTAATAAATTAGCTGTTATGTATACTATTATAACATCTTCTGAGGGTAAGTCATAGCAAAAAAATGGGCATAAGTTGGAGTGATTGATGATATATATAAATCAGTATACTACCTATAAGCTGAAGGGGAGAAGGATATGAAAAAATGGATAGCACTTACACTGAGTTTATCGATGTTAGCATTTGGAATGGTTGGATGTAGTGGCGGGGGATCAGAACCGGCGCCTGGTACGGGAGATACGATTCGTATTGGGGTATTTGAACCTTTAACTGGTGCTAATGCAGCAGGTGGAGAACTTGAGCTTGAAGGGATGAAACTAGCCAATCAACTTTATCCAGAAGTACTGGGGAAAAAAGTGGAGTTGGTTGTAGTGGATAATAAATCGGATAAAGCAGAAGCAACAACGGCAGTTGCACGGCTCATTGAAAAAGAAAAAGTAAGTGCTATTTTAGGGTCATGGGGTTCTAGTTTATCCATGGCAGGAGGGAGTTTGATTCAAGAGAAAAAAGTGCCAGCTGTAGGAGCATCTTGTACGAATCCTATGGTAACACAAAATAATGATTATTATTTTAGAGTGTGTTTTTTAGATCCTTTCCAAGGGACTGTCATGGCAAATTATGTGTATAACAAAGGGGCTAGAAAAGCAGCTATTATCCAAGAAGTCTCTAATGATTATGCAGTAGGATTAGCTAAATATTTTACAGATGCTTTTAAAAAGCTCACTGGAGATGAAAATTGTATCGTACAGGTTGGTAACTACAATACCAATGATCAAGATTTTTCAGGGATATTAACCAATATCAAAGAAACAAATCCTGATATTATTTTTGCGCCAGGGAATTTTACAGAATCCGCACTTATTATTAAGCAAGCACGTAGCTTAGGGATTACAGCGCCTTTCTATGGTGGAGATACTTGGGAAACAGATGAGTTTATTAAGGTAGGGGGCAGCGATGTAGAAGGGGCCGTACTGTCTACATTTTTTGATGATAAAGCACCAACCACGGAAGAAGCTAAAAAATTCGTGGCAGAGTACAAAAAAGCTTACCCAGATAGAGAAAGTGTCGCTGCAGTATCTGCATTAGGCTATGATGCTTATTTGCTAGTTATAGATGCCATTGAACGTGCAGGATCAGCAGAGCCAGAAAAAATCAAAGAAGCGCTTGCAACGACCAAAGGATTTGAAGGTGTAACAGGTAAAATTGATATTACGCCAGAAGGGGATGCTGATAAAAATACAGCGATTATTAAGACTGTTAAAAATGGTGAATTTGAATATTTAGATACAGTTGTTATTGATAAATAAGTCGAACTATTGCCCACTAGCGTCATAAGGCTAGTGGGCTTTCAAAAAAGGAGGGGTTATCGGTGGAAGGAAGTATTTTGATGCAACACTTAGCAAATGGTATTTTGTTAGGTAGTCTTTACGCCCTTATCGCAATAGGCTATACCATGGTTTATGGTATTTTGCGGTTGATTAACTTTGCACATGGTGATTTATTTATGGTAGCAGCTTATTTGATGGTATTTGGATTAGGGGTATTTCACTTGCCTTGGTACATAACAATTGTAGTCACAATCGGCATAACAGCTGTGATGGGGATGATGATTGAAAAAATGGCTTACAGACCCTTAAGAGATGCACCTAAGACTTCTTTACTTATTTCAGCAATAGGGGTTTCTTTTTTGTTAGAAAATCTTGCTACTTACTTGTTTTCAGGTAAACCCAAAGCTTTTCCAGAGTTTAAAGTGATGACCCAAAGTTTTGTGGTAGGTGGGGTTTCACTGCAACCTTTAAATATTATTGTACCTGTTGTGACAGTGATTTTACTAGGTGCTTTAGTGTATCTGATTCATAAAACAAAGCTTGGAATGGCCATGCGTGCAGTATCTAAAGATTATGAAATAGCACGGGTGATGGGTATTAAAATTAATCACATTATTGCCTATACGTTTGTAATAGGCTCAGGATTGGCTGCAGTGGGGGCTATTTTATGGGGAATGAAATATCCTCAAGTATCACCTCTAATGGGTGTCATGCCAGGGCTCAAATGTTTTATTGCAGCAGTTGTAGGGGGAATTGGTAATATTAAAGGAGCAGTTGTAGGGGGATTCATTTTGGGACTGGCAGAAGTCTTGTTAGTAGCCTTTTTTAGTCCGTTATCAGGTTATAGGGATGCTATTGCTTTTGTGTTATTAATTATCATCTTACTGGTTCGTCCAACAGGTCTTATGGGCGAAAAAGTTGCAGAGAAGGTGTAAATATGAGCAAAAAACAAAAAATAATCAAAAACGTTATTTTGGTAGTCGTGTTATTGGTTGTGCTATGGCTAGGAAATCTTTATTTAGACACATACCTAAAGCGTATTCTTAATTTATGTGCCATCTATACGATTATGGGATTATCAATGAACTTAGTGAATGGATTTACCGGGTTGTTCTCCCTAGGACAGGCGGGGTTTATGGCTATAGGCGCGTACTGTGTGGCTATTTTTACAGTGCCAATCCCTATGAGAGAAGCGGTCTATTATATGACACCTATGAATCCAGCTATTGCAAAGATTCAACTTCCTTTTATTGTGGCCTTAATATTAGGAGGAATTGTAGCTGCGGCTATTGGTGCCTGTATAGGAGCGCCAGTTTTGAGATTAAGAGGAGATTATTTGGCAATTGCAACGCTAGGATTCTCAGAGATTATACGGATTGTCTTTACCAATTGGCAAAGTGTGACCAATGGGGCGTTAGGAATCAAAAGTATTCCCACTATAGAAAGCATGTGGTGGACATTTGGTGTAGCAACTATAGTTATCGTTGTTATGGCGATGCTGATTCATTCTAGTTATGGCAGAGCGCTCAAAGCCATTAGAGAAGATGAGATAGCGGCAGAGGCCATGGGAATTTCTCTTTTCAAGCATAAGATGATAGCCTTTGTAACAAGTGCTTTTATGGCAGGGATTGGTGGGGGATTGTTTGCGGCTTTGTTAGGCACAGTAGATCCTAAACAGTTTTATTTTACTTTGACCTATAACTTTTTGCTTATTATCGTACTGGGCGGCATGGGAAGTATATCAGGGACAGTCATTGGGGCCTTTATTGTAACAATGGGATTGGAATGGCTGAGATTCTTAGATGAACCTTTGTCTCTGTTTGGTGTCAATATGATTGTTTTTAGGCCGGGGCTGAGGATGGTTGTTTTTTCACTCCTACTTATGATTGTGGTACTTTTTTACCGAAAGGGGATTATGGGGCAGGAGGAAATAACCTTTAAGTGGCTAAAGAAAAAATGGGAGAGCATCACGCTATACGTCAAGAAAAAGAGGGGGGATGCTGCATGACGAGTATTTTAAGACTAGAGGGGTTAACCATGCAATTTGGAGGGGTTGTAGCTGTAAGTAATCTCAGTTTGCATGTGAATAAGAGTGAGATTGTAGCACTCATTGGTCCTAATGGGGCAGGGAAAACAACAGTCTTTAATATGGTAACAGGTGTTTATGCCCCAACAACAGGACATATTTATTTTGAAGGCAAGCACATTACAAGGCAAAGGCCAGATCTTATCACTCAAAAGGGCATTGCACGAACTTTCCAAAACATCCGGTTATTTAAAGACCTCACTGTACTTGAAAATGTATTGATTGCCAAACATATCCATCTTAAAACCGGTTTCTTTAGTACCCTATTACATTTACCGTGGGCATGCCGAGAAGAGGAGCAAATGGTTGAAGAGGCGAGGGTGTTACTGGGGAAACTCAATTTATTAGCTTTTGAAGATGAAAAGGCAAGTAGTTTGCCTTATGGTGCCCAAAGACATTTGGAAATTGCAAGAGCGCTGGCTACCAATCCGTCACTTCTTTTGTTAGATGAGCCAGCGGCAGGGATGAATCCCCAAGAGACGCTAGAATTAACAGGTTTTATCCGCAGGATTAGAGATGAGTACAATTTGACCATTTTGATGATTGAACATCATATGGACTTAGTTATGGATTTGTCGGATCAAATTTATGTATTAGATTTTGGAGAGCTTATTGCTGATGGGCCGCCTGAGCAAATTCAGCAAAACAGAAAAGTCATTGAGGCCTATTTGGGGGTGGAAGAAGATGCTTAAGGTACAGGATTTAAAAGTGGCTTATGGGGGAATCGAAGCAGTTAAGGGGATTAGTTTTGAGGTACCCGAAAAAAGTATTGTGACACTTATTGGTGCAAATGGTGCAGGGAAAAGTACTGTATTGCGGGCGATTATAGGGCTCACCAAAATGAAACAAGGAGAGGTATACTTCCAAAATGAAAAAATATCAGGCATGTTACCGGAACAAATTGTAGATAAGGGAATGACGCTTGTTCCAGAGGGGCGAAGAATCTTTGCAAACTTGACGGTACTTGAGAATATCCGTATAGGAGCCTATAACCGCAAGGAGGGGTTAGAGGAAGATATCAAATGGGTCTATGAGCTTTTTCCTATTTTGGAAAAGCGCTCTTGGCAGTTGGCGGGGACCTTGTCTGGGGGAGAACAACAAATGTTAGCGGTAGCCCGTGCACTGATGTCAAGGCCTAAATTGCTGATGATGGATGAACCTTCTTTAGGGCTTGCACCACTTGTTGTAAAAGGTATTTTTGAGATTATTAAGGAGATTCACAGACAAGGTGTGACGATTTTGCTAATTGAGCAAAATGCCAATATGGCACTTAAAACAGCTGATTTGGGGTATGTTTTGGAGACAGGACAAATCATGATGCAAGGAAGCGGTGAGATGCTGAGAAATCATGAGGGGGTCAAAGAAGCTTATTTAGGGAAACATAGATAAACAAAAAGGAAAGTGTACCTATTTTGAGAAGGTACACTTTCCTTTTTTAGAGGTTTGGAATCTGCCAGTTGATAGGCGTTTGGGAAGAGGCTATAAGGAAGTCGTTTGTCTTAGAAAAAGGCTGGCTTCCGAAGAAACCTCGGCTTGCTGAGAGTGGGCTTGGATGAGCCGACTCCAAAATAAGATGCTTTGGGTTAGTCAGCAATGACTTCTTGGAACGTGCATTATTACCCCAAAGAATAAAGACGACAGGTGTTTCTTTGGCGTTTAGGCACGTAATTACGTGGTCTGTAAAAATTTCCCACCCCTTACCTTTATGGGAGTTAGAGATGCCTGAGACAACTGTAAGACAGGTGTTAAGAAGTAAGATACCTTGATTAGCCCAGCTTATAAGGTTGCCGTTATTTGGGATGATACAGCCTAAATCGGTGTGAAGTTCCTTAAATATATTTTGGAGAGACCTAGGTGTATCCACACCAGGATTGACTGAGAATGCAAGTCCGTGAGCAAATCCTGGTGTTTGATAAGGGTCCTGGCCTAAAATAACCACTTTTGTATCCTCATAAGAAGTGAGTTTGAAAGCCTCAAAAATATGTGACATATTAGGGAAGATCACTTGGGTACTATAGGCTTCTTTTAAAAACTGGCGAAGATCTAAGTAGTAAGGCTTTTCAAATTCAGATGCAAGGTGTGCATCCCAAGAGTTGTTAAATGTAATCATGATATTATCCTTTCGTATCGTCTGAGCCTGAGATAAGACGTGTTAAGTTGAGAATAGTTACAGATAGATTGGTGCCTTTTGGGTAAGCAAGATAAGTACCTTCCCATTCTGGGTAAAACTTTTCTTTGTAACGACGTAAGCCTTTGAAGCTATAGACGCGGTTACCGTATTCATAAATGTATTTGGCTATTTTCTCACTTGGACTACAGAATTTATGCGTTCCAACATTTGAGAGAGGTGCCTTTCCTACAATGAATTTTTCATAACCTTGTTCAATAGACCATAGTAAAATGCCAATAAATAAGGCATCCATCGCGCCATTAGGAGGATGGGGAATCAGTCGCATCAAGTCGATAGAAACTGTATGGTTTGAATAATGGGGTAAAATAGTAGTAAATCCAACGATTTGCCCGTCTTTTTTGACAATTCCTACAGGGGCACGGTTAATATATTCTCTATCAAAAAAGCCAAGAGAAAACCCTTTTTCTTTACGTCCTTCTAACCAAGAATCTGAAATGTGTTCTAGTTCATCCATGATCTCGTTAGGAATAGGTGTAGATAAAAGTTCAAATTCTAATTCTCCACGATCCATTTTGTTTTTGATGGTACGCAAGGCAGCCCCACGCTTGCCAATGAGTGTAAAATCTTTGAGATGGACAACGGCTTCTTCGCCTAGTTTGAGAAACTTAAAACCATTTTCATGATATAGCGGTAAAAATTTATCACTTACCTCATAAAATAAAGGTGTCATATCAAATTGATGGGCATAAACTCTAAATTCGTTAATGGCCTCATTGAAGTAGCGTGAATCGCCTATAGGGTCACCAAGAGCAATCAGTTTATCTTTGTAAGGTCTAAAACCAATGAGAACATTTTTGTCTTTGGCATAAAATAAATTTTTATCCTTTAGGAATAAAAGGTGTGTCATGCTATTGCCTTCGTATTTTTGTAGAAACTGGCTAAGCTCAGCAAGGTCATTATCAGTTGGTTCAAAAAAGAGTGGTTTATCTACTTTGACAGCGCACATCAGGAGGCTACCTACAAGTAGGATAACACCTAGGGTTATGAGGTACCCTGGCTCTTTGAGATTAATATAAACAGGGATGTTATTGTCTACTAAGATTTGCTGATAAATCCAAAGATACATAAGACTAATCACTGTAAGGCAGATAAAGCGATTGATAAAGAACATAAGCTTTAAAGGTGCAGCCTTCCTATAAAAACATGATTTGGAACAATAAATCAGTACAAAAAGTAGAGAAAGGAAGGTGACTTCTATAATATTAAATTGTTTGATAAGGCTATAGGTTATAGTCAGTATTAGCGTACAAAGTGTCATAAAGTAAGCGGAGGACACCTTATCATAGACACTTTTGGATAAAATAAGTGTGATGAGGCCTATGCCCATATAAATAAGCTGTGTATAGCCTGAACTTGAATTTTGAAACTCAGGTAAATAGGTCGTCACAAGAATAAATAAACCTGTAAAGAACATCAAAGCGGCTAGAGCATGAACACCTAGTGATTGAATAATACGTTTTTTGCTAGCTGCTAGCTTAATATTTTTATAGTTTATAATTTGCCAAGTTAGTAAAACCATGCTGATGAGCCAAGGCAGTAGTGAGTAATAAATACGGTAAAGAATAATAGTGACTACAGCATGTTCTAAAGGGACACCTATAGTATATAAACCAACCAAGCAGGTTGTTTCGAATACTCCCATACCACTAGGGAGTTTGCTGAGTGTTCCTAGCAGAACTGCAATGAGGTAGACCATAATTACTGTAAGTGAGGATGTGGTCGGGCTGTATAATTGAATAAGATAAGAAAAGAATACAGAAGCAATCCCCCAACGTAGAAGGAGAGAAACCATAAGCGTTAACCGTGTATTAATATCTACATCAATAGCCGTATCATCGGTACTTGAGATAAATAATGAATTTTTAATGATATTCATCAAGGTGGCTTTTTTGTTGCCAACTCCTTGGAACTTATATAAAAAGTAACGAATACCACTGTGTTTCGAACCCACATCAACCATGAAGTTGCCTGCTGTATGAGAAATCCAAGCGATTTTGAAGATCTCTAAAGGGGCTACGTCTAATTCGAGTTTTTTGCTTAAAATAAAGTCAAAGACGCAGAGTGAAGATACTGCAATTAAGCCAAGAATAGTACAAGTCACCATTTGGCTACGTGATTGCGCGCTGATAGATTCTAGTAAAGTCGGCAAATGGGTGGTGTCCAATGGTTTTTTTAAGAGATAAAGAGCCATTAATATAAGCCCAATCCAAAAGCTTTGATAAATAAGAAGCTTGGTATTGTTTTTAACTAATGCTCCTATTTTTTTTTGCATAACTGATAAACCTCCAAATTATAATTCTAAGTAAGTATGTATATAAAAAGATTCTATTATATTATATACTAGATGAAGATGTTTGTTTAGGGTAAACCCATAGGACGCTTTATTTTCTTGCGGAAAAATAAAAGTACCACATGAGACAGTGGTACTTTAAAACATATGTTGTAAGAAGATTTTAAGCCCCATTAAGATGAGAATAGCGCCACCTAGAATTTCGGCTTTTTCTTTAAAGAGTACGCCAAATCGTTTGCCGATAAAGCCACCTAATATACAACATAAAGTCGTGATGATTGCAATACAAGATGCTGCATAAATAATATTAACTTCAATGAGAGCAAATGTTACACCTACGGTTAAGGCATCAATGCTTGTGGCAATCGCTTGTATGCAGATGAGCTTAAAGGTGAATACAATTTCTTTCTTTTCTTCTGTATCAGGTGATTTCAGAGAACGATAGCCCTCTATTACCATTTTTCCACCAATGAAACCCAGGATAATAAGTGCAATCCAGTGATCAAATGCAGAAACATAGGTACTAAAAGTTTGCCCAGCTACCCAACCTATTAGTGGCATTACACCTTGGGCAAGGCCAAAAGCAAGAGACATTAAGAAGACTTGTGCTTGTGTTAATTTTTTGATGCTGAGGCCGTTAGTCACAGAGACAGCAAATGCATCCATTGCAAGAGCAAATGATAAAATAATAAGTTCAATAAATCCCATAGCAGACTCCTTTATTATAGTATAAAATTTTATTATAGAATATTTGTTGCAAAAGTCAAGTTAATCAACTACATATGGAAAGGAAATGATAATGAAGAAGTATATGGTTATAAGTATGAGTTTGATGAGTATATGTTTGGTGCTCAATAAGCTCTATGAGTGGTTTACAGATATAGGGGAGAAATATTATACACTAGGTATTAATAAGTGGTGGATCGAAACATTAAGTCAATTAACAGGGGGAGTTCGTTTTTCTGTTTTTGAAGTACTGATTTACATAGGTATTGTTATGCTTATCGTTATAGGTGTTAGAGATAGTATTTGTTTTTTGAGGACAGATGATAAGTGGGTAATATTGGGTCAAATAGGGATGAGGTGGTTGTTTTTTGCAGTGACACTCTACACTATATTTAGTTTGTTTTGGGGATTGAATTATAATAGACCAGCATTAGGTGTTTCGGAAGGGTTAGAAGTTAAGACAAGAAGTGTGACTGAACTGACTATAATGTATGAGCAATTACTCATCAAAGCAGATCAGGTGAGAGCGCACTTGCCTCAAACATCAGAGGGAAGCATAGAAGTGGTAGGTGGCTGGGAGAGTGTATTTGAGCGAGCAAATTTAGGATATGAGGTAATTGGGGGGATGTTTCCAAGGACACAGGGGGTGTATGGAAGAGTTAAGCCTGTTTTGTTTTCAGAAGGGATGAATTATACAGGGATTACAGGTATTTACTCACCCTTTACGGCAGAAGCCAATGTGAATATAGAAATGTTCCCAATGATGATGCCTGTTACCGTATTGCATGAAATGGCACATCAAAGAGGTTATACGGGTGAAGATGAATGTAATTTCTTGGGGTATGTTGCAGCAATCTCCCATCCTGATTATGATTTTCAATATTCAGGGTATATGCTAGGAATTATTCATTTAGGCAATGTTCTAAAAGATGTGAGTCCAGAGCAGTTTGAAGTAGCCCAGCAACATATGTCGGCAGGTATTAAACAAGATTTAGAAGACTATAATACCTTTTTGGAAGGCTATGAGGGTGTGGTAGGACAGCTTGCAGCAGAGATTAATGATGTGTATCTTAAAGCCAATGGTGTTGGAGATGGTATACAAAGTTATGGGAGAATGGTTGATTTACTGCTGGCTTATGAAGAAAAATATGGCATAAGATAGATAGGGAATTAGTGGAAAACACCTCAGAATGATAGACATAGGCATAGGTCCTGTATACAATAGGAGAAGAACAAAATATGACATAATGAGGTGAAGAGATCATGATGAAAAAATTTAGAAAATCTCTAGTTGCTCTTTTAATTGTAGGTTTAGTTGGTACTGCGCCATTGACATATGCTCTAGAAAATACAAATCAGGTAGAAGTAGAACTTGAAAAACAAGTATGGGATATGCCTATGACAGTAGGTGAGATTTTCCCGAAAGAACAAATTAAACAATCGATTGAGCAAAAATATGGAGTAAGCCTAGAGGGACAAGAAGAGGTTAAGGTGAGCTGGACGGAAGGAAAACATTTATTCCAAAATGATGTAGCTATTGCTAAAGGGCAAGCATTTATTAAAATCCAAATCAAGGATAGTGATGAATCGGGCAAGTGCCAGATTATTAAACAGTGTATAAGAATAAATATTTTACCACAGGCAGAACCTATCGTGCATATCCCGTATATCAATGGTTATGAAGATGGGACATTTAGGCCAGAGCAAGGGATCACAAGAGAAGAGCTTGCTACGATGGTGGGGCGTTTAATGCTAGGCGGTCAAAAAATAGTTTATAAAGAGTCCTTTGAAGATGTTAATGATAATAGATATAGTGCTTCTTATATTGGATATGTAACAGACCAAGGGATTATGCATGGTGATGAAGAGGGATTGTTTAGACCTATGGATCAGGTTTCGCAAAAAGAGTTCTTAGAAGTGGTTCGAAAGATTGAGAAATTATACAATCAAGTAGAGCAGGTGAAAATAGGGTCGTTAGAAAATATTACGAGAGTTGAAAGTGTGCGTTTGTTAAATGTCGTATTTGGAAGACTATGTGATGATGTGGAGATTATCAATCAATACAGTGATATTAATGAACAGACACAAGGTTATGAAGATATTTTATATGCAAGCATTTATCATACACATCAATAAAAAATAGAGCGAGATTCGCTCTATTTTTTATTGGAATAATTCAAAAGTATAACCCATAGTTTTGGCTTCTTTGATAAATTCATCTAGGACATCTGTATTAGTTTTGGAAATCGCATGAAGCAAATAAATGGCACCATTATGCAGGTTATCTGTCATGATTTTTTTGGCTTCACCACGCCCAGGTTGTGCGTTGACATCAAAGTCCTTGTAGGCAAAACTCCAAAATACAGTTTTGTAGCCAAGGGATTTAGTCATGGCAAGGCTCTTTTGAGAATAATGCCCCATAGGTGGTCTGAAGAGCTTGATCATATCGGACCCAGTCACTTCCTTATATTTATTAGCCACATCGTCAAACTCTAGTTGAAACCGAGAAGGATCACTCACATATTGAGGCATTGAGGGATGTGTTTTGGAGTGATTAGCAACAATATGCCCTTCATTAACCATACGTTTAATAAGGTCGGGCTGTGATTTTACATAAGGGGATGTGACAAAAAAGATAGCGGGTACTTGATTGGCCTTGAGAGTGTCTAAGATGGCTGGGGTATAGCCTTTCTCATAGCCTTCATCAAATGTTAAATAAATAACCTTTCGGGATGTATCACCTACATAGTAAGCATCATAATCTTCATATTTATAGGAGAGTTTATCATTCACTCTGGGGGTCGTGTGGTTTTTGTCACGGACAAGCCACCAATCTACTTTTGAAGCATCTTCGGCTTTGGCTGAAACAGTAGGGATCAAAACATGAGTCGATACCATAATGCACAATAAAAAAACTAAACAACGTTTCATATGTCACCTCTTTCAATAGAACAATTAAATTTAGTTTGCCAACTTTGGGCATATTACATACAAAGAAAAAGAAAAATAGTGGATATCGTACACCTAGGGACAGATGAAGAAGTGAAAGGACAACGAATAGTTAAATATTTTGTTCTGAAAACTATATAAAGTGCAAAAAAGTATTTACAATTTCTGTAAAAAGAGGTAATATAAAGATACAAATCAATAAGGCATGTAAAAAACATAATAGTGCATGAGGTTAGGGGAAAGGATGTTAGATATGAATAATATGGATGCATACACAATCTTGTATCAAGCAAAAAACTATATTACGGAAGAAAGAGATATTAAACAATTATTGGATGAAAATGTAGGTGTAAGTATCGATCAGATACTAGAGGCACCTGAACGTTATACAGAGGAAATTAGGTTATTTACACTCAAATGTTTAGAAGATAGTATCAAAGGGTTTAGGCATGAGTTTCCTCCTAATGTGTGTACGCGTATGGAAAAATATTATGTTCAGAACAAAGATACATTAGCAGATGTATTTTATAATAAAGTAAAAGAAATGCTCTCTTTAGCTTAGACTAAAGAGAGCTTTTTGATTTGCGAAGGTGGAAACCCATAATTTTTTTTAAAGAGCTTGCTGAAATAGTAGGCATCTTGATAGCCTACCATCTTTGAAACGGTACTGATGGGGATATTTTCTTTTTCTAACAATTCAAGAGCTTTTTCAAGACGTATTTGAATGAGGTAATTAATAGGAGAGGTTCCGGTTTCTTCTTTGAAAATCTTAGAAATATAGGTGGGGCTAATAAACATCATTTTAGAAAGTGTATCTAAAGTGATATCTTCCATATAATGATGGGTCATATAGTCAATCATATTTTGAATGACTACTTGTTTGTCATCAGAAGCAAAAGGTGTATCAGACTCAGAAGCTGATCGCATTTCGCGGTAAAGCAAGATAATCAGTTGCATGACTAATGCTTTAAGTGTGAAGGTATGGCCTAGGGAGCGGAGTCGTTGTTCTTTTTTAATAAGGTGACAGCACTCAAGAAATTCTTTATAAAATCTAGCAATATGAACAATAGGCTCAAGATTAGGAGCTTGAATCGTATCCATTTGACAAGAACTATCGATATGAAGATTGGTAATGCCTATATGAATTTCTTCACATGTTGTATCAGGGGTAATAAGTGCTTGGTGGAGTGTCCCAGGGTTGGAGACTAGCACATCTCCTTTTGTTAGATGATAATGCTTGTCATTGATTAAATAGTCTATTTCACCATCTGTCACAATAGATAATTCTAAAAAATCGTGGCTATGGTATGAACAAGTGTAAAGATGGTCTTTGTCTGTCACTCCATGAATAATAAACATAATATGTGGATTAAATAAATCTATAGATAGTGTATTAGTGAGCATAGTATACCTCGAATGTAACTTAATTTCTCCTTACATTATATAGAGTGTAAGAAAATACATCAATAGTTTAAGATAATACATTTTTATTTTTTACTTTATCTTTATAATAAAGAATGATTATGAACTTGAGTCGATTAGAGGAGGACTTTTTTATGGAAGCTTTAAAATGGCTATGGGGATACTTGAAACCATATAAATGGCAATATGGTTTAGGGTTGGTAGGGGTTCTTATAGCAACGTTATTAAGTATGATTAATCCGATACTGGGTGGAAAAATAGTAGATGAGGTACTTGAAGGTGGTCAAGTTCAAAAACTTATTCCATTTTTGGTGGCTACTGTAGTTGTAGCTGTGGTGAAAGACGGAGTTGGTTATGCTTATCAAATGAATTTTGAGAGAATTTCACAGAGAATTCTGGTACAAATAAGAGGCAATTTATATGATAAACTTCTAGAACTAGATGTTGATTTCTATAAAAACACTAAAACAGGGGATATCATGGCAAGGATGACTGGGGATACGGATTTGCTCAGACACTTTATTGCATGGGTCATTTATAACATTGTCTATAATTTGAGTTCTTTTGTTTTTGCGGTAGTAACCATGTGGGTGATTAGTCCTGAGTTAACTATTGCAATGGTGCTATTATGCCCTCCAATTGCTTATTTTACTATGCGAATGAGTAAGCGTATTGCACCTACATTTCACAATGTAAGGGAGGCTTATTCAAGCCTTAACTCTGTAGTACAAGAAAATATTAGTGGAAACCGAGTGGTAAAGGCTTTCTCTAGAGAGCGCTATGAAATTGATAAATTTGAAAAAGAAAATATTAATTATAAAGTAGCTAATGTTGGAACAATGGATGTTACAAAAGTGTATATACCTATCTTAGAGTTTTTGGCAAATAGCTTAACCGTACTGATGTTATTGGTTGGAGGTATTTTGGTTATTAAGGGTAAGATGAGTATTGGGGATTTGATGATTTTTAATGGTCTTTTATGGGCACTTAATAACCCAATGCGTTCAGCAGGCTATTTGATTAATGATACCCAGCGTTTTATCGCTGCATCTGCCAAAATAAGAGAATTATTAAATACAGAGCCTAAAATTAAAAACGTACCAGAAGCACAAGAAGTTGATCGTATTAAAGGGGGCATTAAGTTTGATAATGTATCCTTTAGTTTTGAGGACACGGATGCACTTAAAAAAGTATCTTTTGAAGTTGCGCCAGGTCAAACAGTAGGAATTATTGGTCATACAGGTGCTGGTAAATCCACATTAATCAACTTGATTTGTAGATTTTATGAGCCGGTAAGTGGACGTATTTTAATTGATGGCAAAGATATTCGTAAGTATGACATTACAAGCTTAAGACAAAATATTGCGATGGCTATGCAGGATGTGTTCTTATTCTCAGATACTATTTGGGCCAATATTGCATTTGGTGTACCTAAAGCAACATTGGATCATGTGCGTAATATTGCAGCCATTGCAGAGGCGGACAGTTTTATTCGTAGTATGCCAGAAGGCTATGATACAGTAGTAGGAGAAAGAGGTGTTGGTCTTTCGGGTGGGCAGCGTCAGCGTATTGCACTAGCAAGAGCCCTTATCAAAGACCCATCGATTCTTATTTTGGATGATACAACATCTGCTGTTGATATGGAAACGGAGATTAAGATTCAGCAAGAAGTTAGCAAACAGCTCCGTAAACGCACAACCTTTATTATTGCCCATCGTATTTCTTCGGTTAAGAATGCAGACATTATTTTGGTTTTGGATAATGGTCGTGTGATTGAAAAAGGAACACATGATGAACTCATGGCATTAGAGGGACAATACTATAAAGTTTATGAAACACAATTTGGTGACTTCAATGGCGAAAAGGAGGCGATTTAAATGGCGCGCAATACATATAATGAAGATGAAAGTTTAGAACAAGGGTTTAATAAGTATCATTTAAAACGCCTCATGGATTATGCTAGACCTTATAACAAAACGATTATTTTATCCGTAGTGCTCATGATTTTTGCAAGTTGTTTAAGTTTGTTAGCACCGTATTTTATTAAAATTGCTTTAGATGATATGATTCCAAATGGAAACGTGCGAGGGTTAGTTATTATTAGCGGATTATTTGCACTGACACTTATTATAGGAAGTATTATTATGGCCCATCGTATTAAGGCTATGGGAGAAGTGGGACAAAACATGCTGATTGATATGAGACATGACTTATTTGTCAATTTGCAAAAATTACCCTTTACTTATTATGATAATAGACCACATGGAAAAATTTTGGTACGTGTTGTAAACTATATCAATTCACTAAGTGATTTATTATCTAATGGTTTTATCAATTTAGTAGCGGATATTGTAACTGTTTTAACAACAATTGCATTTATGTTTGCACTCAATGCTAAGTTAACACTCATTAGTTTATTAGGCATCCCGCTTCTTATCTTGATTATGATTCCTCTGAAAAACGCCCAAAGAAAAGCTTATCAAAAGCTTAGTACTAAGCAGTCCAATATGAATGCTTATGTGCATGAGAGCATTAGTGGTATTCGTGTTACACAATCGTTTGCGCGTGAGGAAGAAAATCGTAAAACAAATGAAGAAGTGTGTAGTGAGTATAGTAGTGCGTGGCTTGGCGCTGTACGAGTGATGTTCCTTGTATGGCCAGCTATGGATTTTGTTGCTACGTTGGCGGTAGCAAGTATTTATTTTGTTGCAGTCTTTTGGATGGATGGGGCTATGAGTATAGGTTTGCTGGTTGCATTCGTTGGGTATGTGTGGCGATTTTGGGGACCGATTACTAATATGAGTAACTTCTATAACAATATTATTAACTGTATGGCTTATTTGGAACGTATCTTTGAGCTCATGGATGAAGAACCAACGATTAAGGATGAAAAGGGTGCCTATGAATTACCTCATATTACAGGTGAAGTGACATTCGAACATGTAAGCTTTGCCTATGAAGAAGACCAGCCGATTCTTAAGGATATTACATTTACGGCCCAACCAGGAGAGCGTGTTGCTATAGTGGGGCCAACAGGATCAGGTAAGACAACAATTATTAACCTCATTAGTAGATTTTATGATATTAATGGTGGGAAATTAACAATTGATGGGCATGATGTACGTGGTGTCACATTGCAATCACTAAGAGAACAGATGGGTATTATGTTGCAGGATTCCTTTATTTTTTCAGGTACCATTAAAGAAAATATAAGATATGGTAAATTGGATGCAACAGATGATGAAATTATTGCTGCTGCAAAAGTAGTAGGGGCTCATGATTTTATTGTGCAGTTCGAAGAGGGTTATGATACAGAGGTTAACGAACGTGGTTCAAGATTATCTGTAGGACAAAGACAGCTTATTTCTTTTGCTAGAACTTTATTAGCAAATCCTAAAATTCTTATATTAGATGAAGCAACGTCTAGTATTGATAGTGAAACAGAAATCTTGTTACAAAAAGGTTTGGATGAGTTATTAAAGGGACGTACGTCATTTATTATTGCTCACCGTTTATCAACTATCAAAAATTCTAATAAAATACTCTA
Organism: Cellulosilyticaceae bacterium; assembly: GCA_051647765.1. Lineage (GTDB taxonomy): Bacteria > Bacillota > Clostridia > Lachnospirales > Cellulosilyticaceae > JBOFEH01. The sequence continues at coordinate 22,444 of JBOFEH010000035.1, forward strand.
TATTGAAGATGGTTATATTGTGGAAGAGGGCAGTCATGATGTGCTAATCGATAAAAAAGGCGCTTATCATGAACTGTATAGTGCACAGTTCAAATGGCTTAATGCTATATCCTAGAGAGAAAAATACTACATTCTTAGAATGTGGTATTTTTTTTGTCTAACAAATGGTAAAATATGGATAAAGGGAGGCGTTTATATGAAGAAGAGAATTATACTGGTAGTGATTGGATTGATGATGATATGTCAAACAGTATGGGCTACCCCCAAGCCCTCGCTAGCAGCAGAAGGGATTATACTCATTGAGCCTAAAACAAACACGGTTTTAGTGAGTAAGAATGGGGATAAAACTTTTTATCCTGCAAGTATTACCAAAATCTTAACATCCTATATCCTTATAGAAGAAATGAAAGCAAAGCAAATAGTGACCAAATCTCAAAATAGTGTGCAAACAGTACCGGCTGATAGTAGTCATATCGGATTGGCGGTGGGTGATCAGTATACTTATACGGATGGGTTGTATGGGATTATGCTAGGGTCAGATAATTTTATAGCGCATGATATGGCTAGGCTCAATGCGGGGAGTATAGAGGCATTTTCCAAGAAGATGAATGCTACGGCTAAACAGATGGGTGCTTATCAATCTCATTTTGTCAATCCACATGGGTATCATGACCCAAATCACTATACAACACCTTATGATATGGCACAGATAGCAAGAGTGGCTTTTGATAACCAGACACTACAAAAAATAGCTGGAACACCTACATATTCTTTGAAAGTCCCAAACAAAGGGACAAGCATACCACTAAAAAATTCAGCACAGGTCATCCGCAAAGACTCTGCTTACTATAACCCTCATATTGTAAGCGTTAAGACGGGCTATCACTCCAAGGCGCAGCAAACAATAGTGGCAAAGGCGGAATATGAGAACATTTCTTTGATTGCAGTGGTCATGAAAACCAATAGGCCCAATCAGTATACGGATCTTAATAAACTCTTTGAATACGGGCATGAGAATTTTAGTGTGAAGCAAAGTGGAGATGGGACATATCGTTTGATTAATCACACGGCTGCCCCTTGGGCCAAGCCTTATGTTGATCAAGCCATACAGAAAGGATGGTTGATGCAGGATGCTACCAATTATCAGGAACCTATAACAGGAAAAGCATTAGAAGATATTATGGGAAGAGGGCTTAATGCTAAGAAGTTACAAACCATCAAGACACAAGTAGCATCGTGTAGTAATGCCAATAAGATTACCCGGAAGGCTTTTGGGGATATGATAGCAAGTGTCTCTAAGGAAGAGGCCTGTAAGCTCCAGACCGTTGACGGGGATAGGGCAATTACTTATCAAGAAGTTATTTGTATCATGGGTAGATTGAATGAGTAGAAGAAATAAAGGGTAAAAAATAACAAATAGACGAGCTATAGCTCGTCTATTTGTTATTTTAAAGAAAGATTTTGGTTATCAAAAGATAAGACATCTATATTGGTATTGTCATAAACATCATAGGTAATAGTGACAGTGTCTCCGACTAAAGAAAGAGGGATTTCTTGGGAGAGTGAGCTGTTCATAATAAATGCTAATACTGGAGAATTGTCTAATAAAATGTAATAGTAAGTTTGGCCGTTTTGCACGTCGGTACTTATGCGATTAATCACTCCAGAGATAGTAATAGTTGTGGATTGATTTCCGATTTGAATATCGTTACCTTTGGACTTTAAAGCTTCCTTGTAATTGCGTAGTGCTATTTCTTTGGTTTCACCAAGTCCTAATAGACTGTAGTCTTCTACAGATACAAAGGCAACCATTTTGATAAGATCTGCCTTATCTTTGAGAGACATTACATAGGTTGGCGTTCCAAGAATATTATACATAACAGGGAAAGTAGCAGAGTAGTTCATTTGTTGAACTTTTCCTTCTGCTGAACGCATAGCTGCAACTTCTGTTGCACCAGGTTGTTTGTAAAGCTTAGCTTCTTTGGTGCGGGTATCTACTAACATATAACCGATAGTGGCCTCGTCTGCACCTGAAGAGGTGATGCCTGTATACCAGTAAGCCTTGCCATCGCTACCGTAAACTAAGGTTGTTCCTGGCGTTGGAACGAGAACATCTGTTTCGGCTATGATAGAATTCAAATAGCCATTAACATAAATTCCCCAGTTATTGATTTGATTGGTGATAAATTGTTCTGGTTGAATACGATCAACCCATGCTGGGGCATCTGCTATACCATACTGGTTTAATTCACCTGTTGTGGCATTGACAGTGACAATGCCTATAGCATTCGCGCCACTAAATCCGATGCTGTGATCATAAAGGCTCACTACCCAGTAAGGGTTACCTTCGTCGTCGATTTCAAAGGTGAAATCTGTAAGACCAATATTAAAGTGTCCATTGAGGTAAACATGTCTTGCTAAGTCTTGATGCAAATAAGCATCCGGCTGATAGACGATTTTGACAGGGGTGTCGTTAAGTGTTTGGATAAACTGAACATCTTGAGGATTGTTTGCTGAAACCATAATATAGCCGGTTGTACCATCAAGATTAGTGACCCATTTGATAGCATCTCTATGTACCAGTGGTGCTACCCAATAAAGCTTGTTATTGACGCTTTGGATAGAAAATTCACCTAGTTTAGAGACGCTGCCGAGGCCTGGTACTTCGCCTAGTTTTTTGTCACCGAGACGAATAGCTGTTTGGCGGTCTACAAGCCTGATATCTTCTACACTGACAGGGCTCATATCTGTACTGAATTGGCTTTCCGTTACAGGACCAATGAGTGAGCGATAGGCATTAGCGTGTAAAATAGGGGTAGAAGTAACAAATGGTACCACTAAAACAAAAGCAACTAGAATAGCGGTGATGGCGAGATGTACTTTTGAAAATTTTGGGATATCTAGGACGTTTTCTTTGCCGAGTGAAAGAAAAGCAACTAAGCCAAAAAAGCCCGCCAGTACAATATAAAAGGATATGAAATCCAATTTAAAGACTGGGAGCTGAGTGTAGGTATAGAGCGCAAGTACAATCAGTGCGCCGATATACGGTGAAATATATTTTTTCATGAAATCCTCCTTAAGTATGTAATCAATCTATTATTTCATACTTAAGGAAGAAGTTCAAGCTATGTGGATTATCTGATGAACATTTGTGTCCAGTAGTGACCAGTTGGCTCATAACCCACGCCAAGGTGTGTAAAGTTAGGGTTTAAGATGTTTTCTCTATGGCCTTGGCTATTCATCCATCCTTCTACAACGGCAGATGGTGTGCTATAACCTTGGGCAATATTTTCTCCTGCCATAGAATAGTTCACACCAAATGATTTAAGCATATCAAAAGGAGATCCATATGTAGGGCTTGTGTGGCTAAAGTAATTGTTTTTTTGCATATCTTGAGATTTAACGCGTGCTACCTGTTGTGCTTTAGCGTGCATTTGAAGTGGGTTTAGACCACGAGAAGTACGCTCTTTGTTAACTAAGTCAAGAACCTGTTTTTCAAAACTTGATGATGGTCCGCCTGTCCCAGGAAGGTTAGTATCTGGTTTTTCTGTTGGTGGTATGACTTCTGGAATTTCTACATCAGGTCCAGTTGTAGGCGGTTTAATGTCTGGGAATTCAGTATTTGGTAAATCTGGGCATACGATTGTACCTGATGGTAATAAACAACTGATGATAAATTCAGGGAGGGTCATTGGTTTAGCAAAAACTGCTCCTGGAAGACTGATAATACATGCTACTGCAACTGCTTTTATAAATTTTCTATTAAGTTTCATATGAATTAATCCTTTCAAATATGTAAGTGAATTGATAAATGTTACAGGAGTATATACAATATGTAATGTGTCCGTAACATTTATGTAACAAATATAACATGGATTTAAAAGGGAATAAAGAGGGGAAAAATGGAAATCAAAAAGAAGCCCTATCCTAAAGGAAAGAGCTTCTGTAAGAGATTATACGTGGCGTTTAGTACGTATGATCTTGTAAGTTTGAATGATAAGTGTAGGGAGGAAAGCAAATAAATAAATGTAGCCTACGTTTTGTAGAGATAAAGGTGCAATCTCAAATAGGTGTGTCAGTCCAGGAATAAATAAAACACTGTTGAGGAAGATGAGCCCAAGAACAAAAGCGGCTACACTGTATTTGTTTGAGAAGAGTCCGAGGTGGATAATAGATTGTTTTCCTCTACAGTTAAATCCATGGAAGAGGCGTGCTAAGCAGAGTGTTGCAAAGGCCATGGTACTTGCTAGAGGGGCGCCACCGTTACGCAGTCCTGTATAGAAAGAAACGAGGGTAAATATCCCGATAATACTACCTTCTACTAAGATACGCATTAAGAAATCTTTGTTTAAAATAGGTTCTTTAGGATCTCTAGGTTTTTGTCTTAATAAATCATCGTTTGAAGACTCCATACCAATGGCAATAGCAGGTAAACTATCTGTTAAGAGATTGATAAAGAGTAAATGTACGGGTGCAAAAGGCATTGGTAGGTTCAATAATGATGTATAGAGCACACAGAGTATACCTGATGTATTGCCTGATAATAAAAACTTAATGGCATTTTTGATGTTGGTATACACATTACGTCCATTTGTAATGGCTTTGACAATCGTTGCAAAGTTATCATCTGTCAAAATCATAGAAGCAGCGTCTTTTGAAACGGCTGTGCCTGTAATTCCCATGGCGATACCGATATCTGCTTTTTTGAGGGCAGGTGCATCATTAACACCATCTCCAGTCATTGCAACAATTTTGCCACGACGTTGCCATGCATTTACAATACGAATTTTGTGTTCTGGGGATACCCTTGCATAAACTGCTATGTGTTCAAGTTTTTGATCAAGTTCATCCTCGCTCATTTGATCGAGTTCTATTCCCTCAAGAGCCGTATCGTCAGGGGAGAGAATGCCGATTTCCCTTGCAATAGCAGAAGCAGTAATCTTATGATCCCCTGTAATCATAATTGGCTTGATACCAGCAATGCGTGCATCTCTTACAGCTTCTTTTGATTCTTCACGAGGTGGATCAATCATAGAGATAAGACCTATAAAGGTGTAATCTTGTTCGTCCTCTAAAGAGAGTTCTTTGACGGTATCTAGTGTCTTGTAAGCAAATGCTAATACACGGAGACCATTGTTGGAGAGTTCGTGGTTAGTCTTTGCAATAAGTTCTTTATCAGCCTCAGTAATAGGACGTGGGCCCTCGTTAGTGAGAATATGAGTTGTGCGTTTAAGGAGTACATCAAAAGCGCCTTTGGTAAAGAGTTCAATATCGCCATGAAGATCGTGTAAGGTACTCATAAGTTTACGGTCAGAGTCAAAAGGAATTTCTCCTAAACGCTTATGTGTTTGTCTAAAGCTTACTTCTTCTATATTAAATTTGTCAGCTAGGTTTACAAGGGCAACTTCTGTAGGATCTCCGATTTCTTTGCCATCTATGGAAGTGGAGTCGTTTGTAAGAACTGCTACATCCATAAGATAATGATGGGCTTTAAGTGAGAGGTCAAGATCTTCGCCGTCAAGTAATGTGTTGTTTACAAAAACTTTCTTGGTGGTCATTTTGTTTTGGGTTAAAGTACCTGTTTTATCTGAACAAATAATAGAGACAGAACCAAGGCTTTCAACCGCTTTAAGTTCTTTCATAATGGCATTTTCTTTTGCCATTTTTTGTGTGCCAAGAGCAAGGACAATTGTCACAATAGAGCTCAGTGCTTCTGGAATTGCGGCAACAGCTAATGCGACAGCAAACATGAGTGAGTCTAATATAGGCATATCTCTATAGAGGCTAAGTGCAAAGACTAAGGCGCAAATGCCAAGAACAATAAAAGCGAGTTTTTTACTAAAATCATCTAAGCTTACTTGGAGTGGTGTTTTCTTTTGTTGGGTCTGATTCATGAGGCTTGCAATTTTACCAATTTCGGTTTGCATACCCGTTCCTGTAACAACGATGAGTCCGCGGCCGTAAGTGACCAAAGAACCAGAGAAGACCATGTTCTTTTGATCACCTAACGGCACCTCTGTTTTTTCGATAGAATCTAAGAATTTATTAACACTCTCTGACTCACCAGTAAGAGAACTTTCATTGACTTGAAGAGAATAGTTTTCAATCATACGACCATCAGCAACGACTAAGTCACCTGCTTCTAAAAGTACGATATCACCAGGGACAATGTCTTTTGAAGGGATTTCCATTTTTTGACCGTCTCTCATGACTTTTGCCACGGGTGCAGATAAGGCTTTGAGACTGTCTAGTGATTTTTCTGCTTTGAAGTGCTGAACAGTTCCGAGTATAGCATTAAGAATAATAACTGCAAAAATAACAATCGTACTTTCTATATTACCGGATAGCATGGAGATAATCGCTGCGGTAATAAGAATTAAAACCAGTAGGTCTTTAAATTGCTCTAAAAAGACGAGGATACCGCTTTTCTTTTTTTCTTCGACAAGTGCATTAGGCCCAAATGTTTGGAGATTTTGAGATGCTTGCTCTTGAGAGAGGCCGTTAGTGGTGACTTTGAAATGCTCGAGGACCTCTTTGGTGCTTTGATTAAAAAACTGTTTCATATAAACCCTCCTAATAAAATGATTGTAGGCCTCTTAGAGAACAAAAGTGCCCTTCGTGAACGTAGTGATTCATGTAGTAGTCAAATGCTTCAAACGAGCAGTTTCCTACAAGATAACAAAAAAGACTTTTAATATAACTTTCAGGTTGCGCACTGAAAATCATATTAAAAGTCTTGTTACCCTATGAAGACATACGGTATATACCACCAGATTATATGTATAATCGGAATGTTGATGGTATATTTAAAACTACTCCCTTTTAATAATATTGAATTTATTGTAATAATATTTAATTTAATAAAATAATACTACTATAAAATTCTAGTGTCAACAAAATTTTTAAATTTATTCGGGCTATACAGTAGTATATGTGAGGTGGTACGAGATATACGCCATTATCTCAAATAGTATAAATTAACATTCACCTATAAATGAGGTATTTGTTTGAAAAGGTAAGTTTGAGAGACACTATGGAAGAGGAATTTATGTTATAATGAAGTCATTATTCTTTTAATAAAAACTCTTGCAACTTAAACCAAGTAGGTTTAGCAAGAGTTTTGTTGTCTAATAAGGAGGACATTTCATGGTTGATACATCTTTGTTACTAGAATGGTTTGACAAAAATCATAGAGATATGCCTTGGAGAAAAACAAGAGACCCTTATTGTATATGGGTTTCTGAGACCATGTTGCAACAAACACAGGTAGATACTGTTATACCTTACTACAATCGGTTTATAGAAAGATTTCCAGATGTTGATGCACTGGCAAGTGCTGAAATAGAT
>JBOFEH010000036.1:0-6071 GCA_051647765.1 Cellulosilyticaceae bacterium
AAAAGTAGTGCAAAAACTTGGATTGCCCAATCCCATACAGTTACCATAGAGAATTCAATAATTTTACTCGGTTCTGGTGCTGCTGTTAATAGCGTTGTAAATGTTGCACTCAAAGGGAAAGTCCCTCCTTTCTATGTCTTACTTGCTTTCTTTCTTAAATCTGATTAACCAATTAAAGTCATGTATTTTGTGATAAGTGGGTTAGCGAATAAAAGAATGATAGCTACGATAAGACCATAGATACCTGTTGTTTCAGCTACAGCTGCACCAAGAAGCATTGTTCTTACTACGTCTGATTGTGCTTCTGGTTGACGACCAACTGCCTCAGCACCTTTACCTGCTGCATATCCTTGTCCAATACCAGGCCCGATACCTGCGATCATCGCAAGACCTGCACCGATTGCTGAACATGCTAAAATTAATGCTTTTCCATCGATTTGTGTATTTGGTTCCATTTTAAAATTCCTCCTTAAAATAAAAATCTAAGTTTTTGGTTTTTTTAACTAAATAAGTTTACGAATAGTAATAACAAGGCAATAATTAAAGCATAAATCCCTGTTGTTTGTGCTACTGCTTGCCCTAGTAACATCGTTCTTACTACTGTACTTTGAAGCTTAGGTCTTTTACCTAATGCTTCAGCTGCTTTACCTGCTGCATAACCTTGACCGATACCAGGTCCAATACCTGCGATCATGGCAAGTCCTGCACCAATTGCTGAACATGCTAAGACAAGACCTACACCTGGTTTTGTTACAAGTGGGTTTGCAAATAGCATAACAATTGCAATAACTAATGAGAAAATCCCTGATGTCTCCGCTACTGCCGCTCCAAGAAGCATTACAAGTGTAGCTGGTTTTCCACCTTCTTTAGGGTTTTTACCCATTGCCTCAGCTGCTTTACCTGCTGCGAATCCTTGTCCAATACCCGGGCCAATACCCGCTATCATGGCAAGTCCTGCACCAATCGCTGAAAATGCTAAGACCAATGCTTTAGGATCAACATTTCCCATCCATCCAAACAATAAATCTAAATATCCTGACATCATTTCACCTCATTTCTTTACTCTTCCATTGCACTTGATACGAATGTCATGCTGAGCATTACAAAGATCAGTGTTTGAAGAGCACCTGCAAAGATGTCAAAGTACAAGTGGAATATTGATGGTAGACCAATTTTTGCCCAAATAGGCATCATAGCATAGTATAATCCCATGATAATTGTTCCCCCAAGAATATTACCAAACAAACGGAAACCTAATGATACTGGGTTGGCAAGTTCTCCAATAATATTAAGCGGTAGTAAAAATGGCATTGGTTCTAAGAAGCCTTTGAAGTAGCTTGCGCCTTTGGCTCTTACTCCATACCAGTGGATCATGAAAAATGTAGTTAGGGATAACGCAAATGTTGTTGCAATATCCGCTGTAGGTGGTCTTAGTCCAATTAACCCTGTTAAGTTTGCTAACAAGATGAATAAAAACATAGGACCATAGAAATAAGAAAACTTAATGTTTTTCTCACCCATTGTACTACTTGTAAAGTTGTTCAGCATATCTACTGCTGCTTCAACTATTACTTGAAAATTCGTATCTGGTACTGCTTTGAAGTTTTTAAGCTTCACTCTTACAACGAGTGCAAAAATAATTAATGCAGCCATTACAAGAAATGTGTTGATATGCGTTGTTGTAAGCCCATATACTTGTCCATCAACTTCAAATAGCTTAACGACCGTATGAATACCAAAATCTAAATTATCCACCTACGCACTCTCCTTTCCCTTCAAGATGTCTATATGCAAAAGAGACAGATGTCTCTTATCGCCAAAGCCAATAAGTGATTATACATTTTTTATTTGTTGAAAATATAAAGTTGAGTATAAGCACCTATTTTCATAGATAACAATCCCACAAAAACGCCTACTGTATTAATCCCTGGCGTTAAGATTGCTACCACTAATATGAGCCCCGTTAATAGATATCGGAGCATATAGTGTTTTTGCGTATAGCTTTTTGCCTTATTTTCTGCCATAGCTACAGCTTTTTTAAAAGTAACTTCCATTACCCTTAGCTTAAGTACTGCAATAACAAGGCCTACAAGTATACCTATAGTCCATGCCATAGAATCATTGACTACAAATAATCCTAGAGCATACATGATGAGTGTAAAAGCTACCATGCTTATAATCATACTATGCTGCTTTAGATAAGCTTTATTCATCTTTTTTTACCCTTCTTTTCTTCTTTGAGAATAATATAAAATAGATTTCTAAATGCTGAGCCAACACCAAGTATAATAAAAATAACTAACCATAAAGGCGAATGCCCCGTAGCCTGGTCAATAAACCCGCCAAGGAGCATGCATCCTAAAATCGGTACAAGCATAGAAATCCCTACTTGGTTTAGTAGGCCTAGCGCTGGGATCCAACTTTTTTTACCCAAGTGCACACCTCATTTCTATTGTTTGTAACAATATTCTTCTGGTCTTTCACTTCTATATCCAAATGCATAAAGTATTGCTTCACCTATTCTACGTGAAGCCTCTCCATCACCAAATGGATTTTTAGCTTGTGCCATTTGTGCATACAACTCTTTATTTGTAAGTAACTCTGCTGTCATATCATAAATTGTTTGTTTTTCTACCCCAGCAAGCTTGAGCGTTCCCGCTTCTACACCTTCTGGACGTTCTGTTACGTTACGAAGTACAAGTACTGGTTTACCAAGTGATGGTACCTCTTCTTGTAGTCCGCCTGAATCTGTCAGTACAAGATATGAACGTTTCATGAGATTGTGCATATCTTTGATGTCTAGCGGCTCTACAAGGTGTACTCTTGATACATCACCTAAAATCTCCTCTACGACTTCTCTTACTGCTGGATTTTTGTGTACAGCATATACCACTTCTACATCTTCAAATTCTGTCACGATTTCTCTCACAGCCTCACAAATATGACGGAGTGGCTCACCTAAGTTTTCTCTACGGTGTGCTGTCATCGTAATCACGCGTTTGTTACTATAATCAATTTGGTTAAGTGTTTCTACTGTAAAGGTGTATTCACCTGTAATTGTTGTTTTAAGGGCATCAATAACCGTATTACCTGTTACGAATATATCCGCTTCACCTACTGCTTCTCTTAATAAATTGTCTTTTGCTAAAGGTGTTGGTGAAAAATGTAGGTTTGCAAGAGAACCTGTAAGTTTACGGTTCATCTCTTCGGGGAACGGCTCATAACGGTTGTATGTACGCAGTCCTGCCTCTACATGGCCAACTTGAATCTGTTGATAAAAGGCAGCAAGTCCCGCAACAAAAGATGTTGTTGTATCACCATGTACCAACACGATATCTGGCTTTGCCTCCTGTAATACACTTTCAAGACCTTCTAACACTCTTGTTGTAATCCCTGTAAGTGTTTGTCTTTGTTTCATGATGTCCAGATCATAATCTGGTTTGATTTCAAATATATCTAAAACTTGGTCAAGCATCTCACGATGTTGAGCTGTTACACATACAATACTTTCAATACCTTCCATCTGCTCAAGCTCTTTTACTAATGGAGCCATCTTAACAGCCTCTGGTCTTGTCCCAAATACACTCATCACTCGTACTGGTTTATTCATTCTACTCTCTCCTTTTGTCACATTAGAACATTAATATTATTTTGGATAATCCCCAAAGATATTATGTACTCTCTACAGAAAAACAGTATACTACACCTTACTTTACCACTTTACGTAGCTATTTGTAAACATTGCCAAGTTAATTTTAATTGTTTATACATTTTCGTCTTATTTCTTTCCAAAACTTAAAAATCATATGCTATTTATCACAATAATTAATTTTATATTTTAAAAGTATTCTAACAAAAAAGAGATAAGGAATTCCCTTATCTCTTATAAATCACTATTTTCTGCAATGATAATTCTATTCTTGCCCTGTAATTTCCCTCTAATCAGTGCATTATCTGCCGCTGCTACCAGTTTATTGGCATCTAATGTCATTTGAGGGTATGCACAAATCCCCATTGTAATAGATATAGGAATTTGCAGGTCCTTTATGACAGGTAATTCTGGAACATTTTGTTGGAATGCCGTAAAGATGCTAATGCTCTCCTCCAAAGGCTTAGGTAAAATCAGTACAAACTCATCTCCACCATAACGAATGACTTTGCCTCCGCTAGTACTCATATAGGATTTTGCAGAATGTGCTATAGCTTGTAACACTTCATCCCCTTTGATATGTCCTAATGTATCATTAACTCTTTTGAAGTTATCCGTATCAATAACAGCAACACACATATGTGCTTTTTGTTTAATGAGCTCTTCACTTACCTTAGTTAGTAATCTACGGTTGTAGGTGCCTGTCAATGGATCAATCTCTGACTCTTCTGTTACTGTCTCAAACAACCTTGAGTTCTTGGTGTTAGATGCAATAAAAATCGCTAGCGTCTCAAAAAAGATAATCGTGTTCTGGGTAAAAAAACCAGCCTGATCGTGCTCTAATACCAATGCCCCTAACACACTATTATCTGTAAAATCCATCAAAGGTACTGCAAGCCTTGAACTTGGAATAGTATTCCCCTCAATAAGAGGTTCATGTATCTCGTCTTTGCCACACATATGCGTGCCGTTAAGCATCTTAAGATCTTGTGGAATTTTGTCTTTTCCGAGTTCCATAAACTCATTTTGATACTGGGTGCTTCTAAAATACACCTTGATTCCTTCATGATCATACGCCCATAAGTAACAAGTATTTACGCCAGTTACACCCATAAGCATATCTGTAATAATTTTCATCAGTTCTTCAAAAGAATCAATATTATTAGCTACCTTCATAATCTCCCCAAGTACCCATATCATACCACGCTGTTGCTGCAACTGTGATTCTAGCTGCTCAATCATCATAAACTGCATTGCCCCTACATCATTCACAGGAATCCCCCTTTTTTAACTCTCCTGTAGCAGCATTCCAATAAATCCAGGCCCTGTATGTACACAGGCTACTGGACTAATCCAGTCATACATTTCAATTTCTTGTATGTCCTGTTCATCCTTTAACATATTATAAATGTATCTTGTACCCTCTTCTCCATCCCCATGGATTAGATAGACTCTACACCTATTGTCTTTAAGGATTGACTTGGCTTCCTCTACTACTTTTGCTAATGCTTTTTGTGTTCCCCTCACTTTTGCATGTGTTACATACACACCATCATCTGCTACTTTAATAATCGGCTTTAAGTTAAGCACACCACCTAACATGCCTGATACACGCCCAATACGACCACCCGCTACTAAATACTTGAGTGTATCCACCATAAAAAAGATATGTTGTTTACTTCTTACCACATCAAGCTCAGTAATAATAGCTTTAGCTTCATAACCTAAAGCTATGAGTTCCCCTGCCTTTTGCACCAAGCAAGTCTCTCCTAATGAAATAGTCTTAGAATCATAAATATAGCTTTCGATTTCCGGATATTCATCAGCTACCATCTTAACTGCTTGATAACACCCTGATAATCCGCTTGAAAGCGTCACTGCAATGACGTGAGTATACCCTTGTTCTTTGAGCTTCTCAAAAGTTTGATGAATCTCTTCTAATGCAGGCAATGATGTAGTCGGTGTACGACTTTCAATATCCGCCAATACTTCTTTAGAGGTAATTTCAAGCTGGTCTTTATATGTCTTCTCAGGATAAACAATTTGGAAATGTAGCATAAACACATTGTACTTTTGTTGTAATGCTTGTGGTAAATCTGATGCACTATCTGTTATTAAAGCTATTTTGGCCATATCTATTCTCCTATCATATCAATAATTTATACTATCTTAAGAAGAAAATCAATCACATGAATCAATCTTATCTTCTCGATATTATATGGTTTTAATTACTACATATGGTAGCATCTATGTTGATTATTTGCAATCATTTATTATTTTTCAAATAAACTTTGTGCAATCCTCACTGTTTCCATTGCATCTTTTGCATAATATGTTGCTTCTACATACTCTGCCAAATGAGGTGTCAAAACAGCACCCCCTACAACAACTTGGCACTCTGGGCAGTGCTCCTTGAGCCCCT
>JBOFEH010000037.1:0-11698 GCA_051647765.1 Cellulosilyticaceae bacterium
GGTCATACACCTGCCATCGAAGAGCTCGAAGACACACTTCTCCCATTTGACCTCCACTGGGTAGACGCTACTGAGATGGTCAACATTAATCAATACCTTCACATTGCTTCACCAGCTATTTTCTCACACAATATCTAAAGCTCAAAAAACACTCCTAGGATCATTCCTCAGGAGTGTTTTACTTTAATGGCTTTTTAGTTGTTTAATCTGATCTAATGTTAAACCGGTTTTTAATGCTATGGTTTCTTCATCTAGTATATCTAGCAACGCTCTTGCAACCTCTAGTTTAGCTTCCATCTTGCCTTCTATTTTGCCCTCTATTTTGCCCTCTATTTTTGCTTCGCCCTTCATTTCTTCTATCGTTCTTGTAATATTAGCAACCATAACATCAACCTCCTTTGTTTCTGCATTTAATATCTCTATAGCTTGCTCAGAAATTTCTTCTTGTATCGTATTTTTAATCCAATTCTTTAGTTCACGCTTTTCTACGCCTGTTAACTTATTAAATTCTTTTGCAATCGTTACGATACGTTTCATATATTCCTCTACATCTATTTTTTGGTCTAATAAAAATATAGCAGATGAAATGCTTTTTTTGTGAATCAACTCTTCTTTTTGGTAGCGGTTAACATCGCTCATCTTGTATACAATATCGGCTTCTATTTCTTCATAATCCGATAGAATATAAGATTTGTCTACTAATATAAGATGCTCAGGGCTAAGCTCCTTATTCCATTTATAATCTGTAAAATCCTGCAGCAAGTTAATAAATACTTCTTTATTTGATAACAGGCTCTTATACCCTTTATCATGCAAATTGTTAATATCCTTCTTTATTTCCAATCTTATAGTCTCCTATGTCATTCATTCTAGTCAAAGTATTGTCCATATTACTTCTTATTATATCATCCTTGAGATGATTTATCACCCTCTGCTATTTAATCACGTTTTTGCTACTGAAATAGGTACCTACAAAATAAGCCCCATAAATCACCACAAATACAATCGCTGTGAAGATAATACTTGCTAATACATTGACGTCTCCTGCTATCTCTATCACATGATTCGCAACATAAATCCCAACACCACCATGAATCACTGCCAATACCAGTGGCACCATAAAATAAATAGCTATCTGGGTAAAGAGTGCTCTGTTAATGACTTTTTCATCTATTCCCAGTTTTCTAAGGAGTTGATAGCGCACCTTGTTATCCTCTGCTTCTGTAAGCTGCCCAAGTGCGAGAATCGCTGCACTTGTAATGATGAATATGAGCGACACATAGATTGTGAGGTAAGTCATAATGGCTGAGAGCCCTACACTAGCATCATAAATCATCTCCCGGCTCAGTCCATTAATATAGATATCTTGCCCATCACCCAATGCCTCATAATTTTCTATTCCGAGTGTTACCTGTGTCATGAGCTGATCCTCTGAATCCGCACTTTTGTAATTGAAACTCACGATGCTTTCTAATACCCTTTCCCTATTGACTGCCTCATCTGGCAAGATGATGACTAGTCTTGGCATACCAGTTACTTGGTTATAGAGTGAATACTTGAGCGGCACTCTTCTTGGACTCTTAAAGGCCTCTCCCTCGTAAACAATCGCTTCATTGTTTTTGAGATAATCAGTCAATGTGGTAATCAATTCACTATAAATTGAGTTAAGTGCATATTCATCCGCTTTTAGCGCAATAGGCTCTAACCCCTGCAGTGCTAGCACTCTGTTGTAATCCGATACGGTCATGGCGCCAACTTTTTGTCTGCTAACATTTTGTAAGTAGACTGACTGCTTAGCAAGATCTTGACCTTCATAGAAGTGCCCATAAGTGATATCTGTTTCATAAATCGTATAAGTAGCATATTCCCTCGCATAATCCTCTACCAATACATTGATTTTGGCCAATTCCTCCTGCACATCAACATTCACTTCATGAGGTTCTCTCGTGTTTCTCTCCCATGTAAAAGTAGCATCATAAGGTGTCAACTGTTCCAATTCATTACGCATAGCCTGATTGACTGCCATTCCACTTGAAAGGGTTACAATAGTGACTGCCAGCATGAGGCAAATCAATGTCATCGAAATATAAGTGGTATTGACCTTGCTATTGATTTGCCTAAAGATAAACATATTGAGTTCCCTATAATAGAGACTCTTACAGCTTTGCATTACCTTCAGCAAAAATCCTGATAGTGACATAAAAAATAGCAGTGTCCCTACAAAAGCTAATACAAAGGCTGCATAAAAATAGCCATCAAATACTTGTAGACCGTTCTTAATAATAAAGACATAGGCTGTCACAAGACAAATAACCGCTAATGCAAAGCATACTACCGCCACTTTTAGACTTCTCACTTTGGGTCTTTCGTTCTTCTTATTGGCATAAAGTAGCTCAATCAGCTTACTTTTTGATAATGCCAGCACATTAAAGACCATGACAATGACATAAATCATCACAAAGCAGAGTACGGATTTGGCCACGCCCTCTGGTGAAAACACAAATCTAAACTGCTCCATCTGCGCTCCAAAAAGCTTGGCAGTAAAGACTGATAACGCCTGTGACAAAAAGATTCCAAGCCCTAGACCTACGCCTAGTGAGAATAATCCAATCAAAAATGTCTCCAATACAAGTACCATAGAAATCTTACTTTTTTCCATTCCCATAAGCATATAGAGTCCTAGCTCTTTTTTACGCCTTCTAATCAAGAACTTATTGGCATACAAAATCAGAAATCCCAGTACAATGGCTATGAAAAAGGATAAGTAACCAATAAGTTCAGCGAGATTCTTCATCATATTGTCTGTGGTATCTGACACAATCATCATCGCTCTTTGACTCTCTAGGGTGTTAAAAACATAAAAGATACACACGCTAAAGGTGAGTGTCAAAAAGTAAATCCCATAATCTCTAAAGCTTTTTTTGACGTTGTTTACTGCAAGTTTAAAGTACATGGTCTGTGTCACCTCCTAAGAGGGCTACCACTTCTATAATCTTATTAAAAAACGTCTTACGACTGTCACTACCTCTTACGAGTTCATTGAACACACGTCCATCTTTGATAAACAAAATACGTTTACAATAGCTAGCCGTAAAAGCATCATGGGTGACCATGAGTATCGTTGCCTTCTCCTCTTGATTAAGCACCTCAAAACGCTCTAATAGCATCTTAGCAGACTTAGAGTCTAGTGCCCCTGTCGGTTCATCTGCCAAAATCATAGTAGGTCTTGTAATGATTGCTCTCGCACTAGCTACCCTTTGTTTTTGTCCACCTGACATCTGATAAGGATACTTCTCTAATACATCCTCTATCTGAAGCTGCTTTGCTACTTTTTGGATACGTCCTTTGATTTCTTGGTGTGGTACTTTAAGTACTGTTAGTGCCATGGCGATATTTTCATAAGCTGTGAGGGTATCTAATAGATTGAAGTCTTGAAAAATAAAACCTAGATGTTCTCTTCTAAACTTAGCAAGTTCTTTGGATCTTAGGTTTGTCATATCTTGATTTTTAAGGAAAATATGTCCTGATGTGACTGTATCAATAGTTGAGATACAATTAAGAAGGGTTGTCTTTCCGCTCCCAGAGGCACCCATAATGCCAATATATTCGCCCTCTCCTACTTCAAAACTGATATCATGAATAGCCTTGGTCACATTACCCTTGTTGCCATAGTATTTCTCAATGTTTTTTACTTTTAATATGTTTTCCATTTATCTACACCTCTTTCTGTAAGTCCTAGTATAGACCGCCCAAGAGGCCTCTTCCTTAACTTCACCTTACCTTATCCTTACATCTTTGTAAGGTTAGCTACTAGTCCTCAAAAAAGATTCTTTTATCCTTTGGGAAAATCAGTTCTACAGTGGTTCCTTCTCCAAGTTTTGAGGTGAGCGTAATCCCTAAGTGCATCTTGTCACAGAGTTTTTGACACAGATAAAGCCCTATGCCAGTAGACTTGCCATAACGCCTGCCATTCTCCCCTGTAAATCCTTTGTCAAATACACGCCCTATATCACTCTCACAAATCCCTATTCCATTATCCCCAATACGAAGGACTATCCGTTCCTTCTCATCACGGGCTTCACATCTTAGGGTCAATGCCTCACCCTTATATCTGAGACTATTACATAGGATTTGGGTAAGCATAAATGCTAACCACTTGCTATCTGTCAAAACCCTATAGTCAAGGCTTTCTAATTCCACCTTTACTCTGCCCTCTATGATTCTAGTAGCTTCTTTCTTAATAGCAGCCCTGACCACTGTCTCTAGGGATACTTCCTTAATCACATAATCTTTCTCAACGGAAGTACTTCTGGCATAGAACAAGGCTTGCTCCACAAAGTCTTCTATCTTCTTTGTTTCTACCCCAATCCCCTTGGTAACAGTGTTTTTTTGATTCTCACACATCAGTTCTATGCAGGCTATAGGGGTCTTAATCTCATGAATCCAAGCCTCAATATACGTTTTGTACGCCTCTTGTGATACCCTATAGTGTGCAATCTCATCATTCATAGACTTGGTGGCTACTTGCAAAATTTCCCACCAGATTTTGGCCTCCTCAAACTCAGGTTTTTGGGCTACCTCTGTAATAAGTGTCTTCTTATCTAATTGCTCTATTTGACATGCTAGGCGCTTGTAATATATTCTCTTTTGGATATACTCGCCTAAGAGTAATAGGGTATCTAAGACAACCACAGTACTGCAGACAAATAAGGTGCTATACCCACTCAGCCTAAATACAGAAAGCATCATACCTATAAACAAAACCACACCTATCTGCATCATACAAAATAGCCACTTATCTCTCAAAAACTGTCCTATACTCATACGATATATCCCTGTCCTCGTTTTGTCATTAAGTAATCTGTCACACCTAGTTCTTCTAGCTTCTTACGGAGCCTTGTGATATTAACAGTCAATGTATTATCATCAACAAACTCATCTGACTGCCATAACTCATTCATGATGTCATCTCTTGATACAATCGTCCCTTTTGAGCGCATGAGTAAGGTAAGGATACGCTGCTCATTTTTTGTCAGCTCAATCTCACGCCCTTCATAGCTCACAACGCCACTTCCAAGATTTAAGGCTACACCTTTGTGACTTAGTGTTTGTAAGATAGGCATCCCTACTGCACGCTTTAAGACGGCGCTAATATGTGCCAGCAAAATCTGAGTATGATAAGGCTTAGTCATAAAATCATCTGCACCAAGATTCATACTCATCAGCTCATCCATATCACTATTACGGCTTGTTACCACAATAATAGGCACCTGTGACCTACTCCTTAGCTCTCTGCATACATAATAGCCATCATAAAAAGGCAAGTTAATGTCCAGTAGTACGAGGTCCACTTGTGCCTGCATGACCCGTTCCACCACATGTTCAAAATCATCTGTATGTACACACTCATGCCCATAAGAAGTCAAAAAACAGCCTAGCTCTTCTCGTAATCTCAAATCATCTTCTACTATAAAAATTCTTGCCATAATCTATCCTTTCCAGACTTTCTTTCCTTTGTTCTTAGTTGATACATCTCTCGATTTGCTAAAGCACCTATTATTCTATCCTACCTTCTATAAAATGAACATCAATGTAATGAGCGGGTACGCATAACGGGCATCTTTCTTAAGCAATAAATAAGAGACACCATAGAGCATGCTACAAAAAGCCAATGCTAACCCTGTACTCAAACTACCTTTGCTTAGTATATGGATAAGCCCCCATGTGATGCCGCATAATATCCCACCCCAAGGCACCTTATGGGCCCATTTGACTCGTTTTTGAAAGACACCTTCGCCGAACTTCTGACCATATGCCACCACGAATAATACAAGTACTGTCTCAAACAAATAATAAACATACTGAAAAATATACGCAACCCATCCATAGTCCCCATAAGTTTTCATCTTAGACTCAAACTCTGCAATCACCTTGAACGCCCCATCCCAGGAGATATAAGACATGGCTACACAAATCCCCAAGCATACACAGACAATAAGCCATGCCGATGCTTTGGGTTTTTCGCCCCTCTGTAATAAATCATAGCCATTTTTCTTCCCAATTCTATAAATCCAATAGGCCATACTCCCCCAAACGATGCAAGTTATTGTCCAATGAAGGAGTGTCCTCATCAGTCCCCATTCTCGCCAATTACTTGTTCCATAAATCATTACCTCTATAGTCATAATAATAAGTTCTAGCCCTAATCCTCCAAAAGCATACAATGCCAAGTCCAAATACTTACTGTTTTTCACTTCTCCCATACAAATCCCCCTCTTACTTTCTTTTTATTGATTAAATATTCTCACTTTTCACCTCTTATTATATACCTTTTATGCGCTTCACTGCCATAGGCTTACCCACAAAAAAGCACCTTATTAAAGGTGCTCTTAATCCTGTTCTTCGGTTTCTAGTATCTTATTAATATCAGTTATCCATTTAGTATCTGACTCAGATAAGTACTCTAAGAACTTACCAAAATTACTACTCCCTAATTGTGTATCATCATTAGGTAAATCCGTCACTCTTGTCTTCATCAATTCATAATTACTTGCATCTATCTGTGCAAAAAGTCTATCTCTTTGACTTTGACTAGCCCTATAACTTCCTACACCAGTCAATCGCTTAATCGCTGCCTTATTATCCTCTTTTTTATGAGAGACTAAATTAATCTCTTCAAAATGTAATAATATTATTTGCATAGTGCACGGATTACCAAACACAATCACCTCGTTGGCCGCACGTGTATTAGCATGCAAATCATTTATTTTTCTTTTAATAGTTTGATAACTTTCATAAGGCACCCCATCTGTATCACAAAAAATAAGAATCAAATCATATGAATCACTCTGATACGTTTCTTGATAACGTGCAGCAATTTTACCTTCTGACTCTGCATTCATCGTCTTAATATCATAAACTTCACTCCAAAGACCCAGTTCAATGAGTTTTTTCATATACTCGTCTTCTTCAAAGCCTTCACATATAATACAAATCTTCTTTCCTTGTTTTACCTTAGGTATTGGAGGTCTTCTACTCATGCCGTACCTCCAACAAAGAATTAATCATATTTGGTTCTGGTAATGCACCTAAAGCACCTTTTCTATATTTTTCTATAATATCTGTTGTATCCCGAATACCATCTTTTTCTGCTGTGAAGTCTGCTAAAGAATACATATATACTTCTTCATCCTTATGAATAAACCATATTTGATCTTTTCTAAATAATTTTTTACAATCCATCAAGTTAATATCGTGTACTGTAAAAAGAAGTTGGGCATTTTTATTTAACTCATTATTAAACATTGCTACAATTGCTCTGGTAAGTTTAAAATGAATACTACTATCAAGTTCATCTACAACTAATATTTTCCCTTGCTCTAACGCTTCTATAATATAACTTGCTAATGCTGCAATCTTTTTAGTACCCGTTGAATCAAATAGCATACTTGGCACTGGAATTCCTTTGTATACTGATGTAAGCTTAAACTTATCCATAAGTTTTTCTGGAATATCCAATACTTTTTCTTGTGCCCCCTCATCTGCACTTTCTTCTATTGCCTTTATGGTAAACGGTATATTCTCCGTATATTTATAATCATCCAGATAAACATCTGCATTTTTAATAAAATTAACTACTTTATCCTGTATGGCATCAGCATTCTTTAATAAATCTATCGTTTTTTGGTTTGGTATATTATTCATGTCAATAATATCTATTTTATTAGCAAAACCACGTAACACCTGTTTAATTTCTTTCATTTCCTTAAACTCATCTGTATCTATAAGATAGATCAGTATATTATTTTTAGCCATGATAGGGAGTAACTTTTCAAGTTCTTCATTCTCTACACTAAACTCCTTATTTCTAACATCTCTTAAGAGTTTAATTTTTTCCGTTTTATTATTATATTGGTCTGTTTTTATTTCACAAAACTTCTCATAAACATATTCTTTACTATCTGTGTCGTATTTAAATTCAAATGAAAATTCTTGTTCTTGATGAAGAAATGTTATTTTCATAGTAGAAATATTATTTTTTTGATCAAAAATATTTGATCTTATACTAACCCTTTTATTTAACAAAACTTTTTTAAATTCTGATATAGCTTTTATCAGACAGGTCTTTCCTACATTATTCGGCCCGTACATCCCAACTGCTTTTAAAATTTTATGAGGACCCTCTGTATATATATTAGGTTCAAATTTTTTGCTCCTCATATCCGGTGTAAAGCTTAATACTACTTCATTAGAAAACACATACGTATTATTAATCACTACTTCAATTATCATAATATCCTCCAAATGAATATATTTCATTCTACTATTATTATATTACTTTTTATTTTTTATGCAACTTTTTTACACAAAAAATAAGCACCCTAAGGTGCTTATCTCTTATAATACTGCTTTTAATACTTCCTCTTTGAAAGCTTCCATGCCGCTTTCTGCATCTGCTAGGCTTTTGCCTACGATAGAAAGGTAGATTTTCATTTTTGGCTCTGTACCAGAAGGTCTTACGACAAACCAGCTATCATCTGCCATAATAAACTTCATAACATTTGATGTTGGTAAGTGAATCACTTCTGTTTCACCTGTTGCTACTTGAAGTGCTGTACTGAGTTTGTAGTCTTCTACTCTCATGACTTGGCGCTCACCGATTGTTTGTGGTGCATTAGCGCGAAGGTTGTTTAAGATGCCTTGAATTTTTTCTTGACCATCTTTACCTTCCATCTCGATTGAGATGAGCTCTTCTTTGTAGTAACCGTATTTTTCGAATAGGTCAATGAGTGCTTCATAGAGGTTTTTGCCTTGAGCTTTGTAGTAAAGCGCCATCTCAGCAATAAGTACAGATGCGATAACAGCATCTTTGTCTCTTACGAAGTCTCCTGAGAGGTAACCATAGCTTTCTTCAAAGCCAAGTACGAAGTTGTTTGAACCTGTTGTTTCAAATGCTTCGATTTTCTCTCCAATATATTTGAACCCTGTAAGTACTTCCATAAGCTCTACGCCGTAGTGTTTCGCTACAACTTTTGCCATGTCTGAAGTTACGATTGTTTTGATAATCGCATCTTTGCTTGTAAGCTTACCTTCGCTTTGTCTTGCACTGAGCATGTAATCACTTAGAAGAATCCCTACTTGGTTTCCTGAAAGCACACGGTAGTTCCCGTCGTTTTCTCTTACCACAACCCCAATACGGTCACAGTCTGGGTCTGTCCCAAAGATAAGGTCTGCTGAGATTTGTTCGCTCATTGCAATAGCAAGTTCAAATACTTTTTTGTCTTCTGGGTTTGGATATGGCGCTGTAGGGAAGTTACCGTCTGGTAATTCTTGCTCCGCTACAATATGCACATCGCTAAACCCAAGACGATCAAGCATCGTACGTACTGGGATGTTCCCACTACCATGGATTGGTGTATAGATGATACGAAGGTTCTTCGCTTCATCTTTGATGAGCTCTTTGCGGATGCAAAGTGCTTCTACTTTTTCGTAGTAAGCTTTGTCAATCTCTTCCCCAATATAGGCAAATAGTGGGCTCTTAGTCGCTTCTTCGAAGGCTAAGTTTTTCACGCCTGTGAAGATGTCTACACTGTCAATATTGCTAAGGATTGCTTTAGCTGCTTCATCAGTGATTTGGCCACCATCACTACCGTATACTTTGTAACCATTGTATACTTTTGGGTTATGTGATGCTGTAATCACGATACCACCTGATGTGCCTAGGTGTCTTACTGCATAAGACAGCATAGGTGTTGGTCTTAAGTCTTCATACAGGAATACTTTAACCCCATTTGCCACAAGTACAGACGCTGCTGTCTGTGCAAACTCACGGCTCATATTTCTTGAATCATAAGCGATAGCTACACTAGGTGCTTCTTCTGTTTCGCAAAGGTACGTTGCAAAGCCTTGTGTTGCTTTAGCCACTGTATGAATGTTGATACGGTTGTTCCCTGCTGCGATTTTCCCTCTTAGACCACCTGTACCAAAGGCTAAGTTTTGATAAAATCTATCTTCGATTTCTTTTTCATCTGTCAATGCTTCAAGTTCTTGTTTAAGGCTAGCTTCTACAGATGTTTCTTCTAACCATCTTTTAAACTCTAATTTAAAGTCCATAATTGCCTCCTCTATTATTTCTAATTGCCATAGCTACTTGTTCTAGTCTAGGATAGGCATGCTTGAAAAACGTCTTATAGCTTCTGCAGAAGTAATTACGTTTGGTTTTCCCATCCATAAACAAGTCTCTATCTCGTCTACAGCCTCCTCGGCAAAGCTTATGCCATTTACACTTAGCGCAGCCAGAATCTTTTGGGATAGATTGGTGAATAAACTGAATACCCTCTCTCTTTTGATTGATCAGGTCAAAAGAATCCTCTAGTATATTACCAATTTTGTAGTCGTCCATCACATAGAAATCACACGGGTATACCCCTCCGTCTGCTTCTATAACATATTGATGTGTACATACGCCTAACATTCCACAAGCTTCTGGATAGTAGCCACACAAAAGTTGTAATAAGTTCTCAAAATATCTGATATAGACAAATCCACCGCTACTTACAGTGACATGCCACTTATCAAATAAATCACAGAGAAACTGACCATAATCTTCTGCCGTCAGAGAATAAGCTTTAGAGCCTCGTTCATCCTCTATATCATCAATACAAGGAATAAACTGCATATACTTTAAGTCGTTTTCCATATAGAAGTCATAAATCTCCTTGATTCCCCTTGCCACCTGCTTGGTGACTACAGTCAGAATATTATATTCTACCTTATGGGCATCAAAAATACGTGTTGTTTGTAAAATTGTATCAAAGGTCCCCGTTTGGTCACGGTGACGTCTTAGCGAATCATTTATTGCCTTGGTGCCATCTAACGAAAGCCCTACTAAGAAATTGTTTTTTGCAAAGAATTCTGCCCATTCCTCATTAATAAGGGTTCCATTGGTTTGGATAGCGTTTTGCACTGTAAGTCCCGCTTTTTGATAGCGTTTTTGAAACTTTACAAGTGCCTTGTAGAAGTCAATACCTACTAAGGTAGGCTCGCCTCCCTGAAATGCAAAAGTACAGGTGCCCTCTGCCACTTCCATAGCTTTTTTGACAACAATTTCTAGATTGTCAATAGTCATCTTCCCATAGCTTTTGACCGCTCTATGGTCACTTACATCTGCATAAAAGCAGTATTCACATGCCAAGTTACAGGCACTTGAAGCAGGTTTGATTAGCAATGTCATTGGTGGCATAATGCACCCTCCCTTTGTCAGTTAATTACTTTGATTAGCCTACTGATTGTTTAGTCTACTAGTTTATCCGTCTAATAGCTTTTCTGTCTCCTAGCCCCTACTACCTGCCAACTTCTCTGTAGGCAGGTGTTAGGCCACATATGAGCTGATGCCCATCTGACAAGCCATCGGCCACTCTCGGCGCTAGCTCTCTCACCATACGCTCTCGCCATAGCTTGAGCGTGTCCTGATATGCGAGCTGCTCACTCAGTTCATGGCACTCATAAGGGTCCTTTTCTAAGTCAAAGAGCTGCTCTCGCCCCGTCTTTGTAAACCAGATATACTTGGTCTTGCCATCTGTCATAAACTGCATGGCTTCATCTTGGCTATAGCAACTACTATGTTCACCATGAATCCACTCACGCTCTAATGGCGCCTTATTTTCAAGAACCGTCCCCAAATCTAACCCATCTGTCT
>JBOFEH010000038.1:0-6135 GCA_051647765.1 Cellulosilyticaceae bacterium
CACAAGATGGCATATAATTTAGCGATTATTGGATATGGCGGTATGGGAGAATGGCATTACAAAAACGTTAGTGAGCGTATTGCAGATATTACTGTAGTAGGCGCTTATGATATCCGAGAGGAAGTGCATAGCAAGATAGCTGACGAAGGGCTTAGAGTCTATCAGACATTAGAAGAATTATTAGAAGATGAGTCTGTAGATATTGTGACGATTGCAACACCAAACAACTCTCATAAGGATTTGGCTATTGCGTGTATGAGAAGAGGCAAAAACGTGGTTTGTGAAAAGCCTGTAACCATGAATGCAGCGGAGCTAGAGGAAGTCATGGCTGTTCAGCAAGAAACAGGGAAGTTATTCTCAGTTCATCAAAATAGACGATGGGACAAAGACTATGTGATTATTAATCAAATTGCAAAAGACCAAACCATTGGTGAGTTTTGCATGATTGAAACGAAGGTACAGGGTTCTAGACAGGCTATGCATGGATGGCGTGCTTACAAAATCAATGGTGGTGGTATGCTACTAGATTGGGGCGTGCATCTGTTAGAT
This sequence comes from Cellulosilyticaceae bacterium, assembly GCA_051647765.1. Classification (GTDB taxonomy): domain Bacteria; phylum Bacillota; class Clostridia; order Lachnospirales; family Cellulosilyticaceae; genus JBOFEH01. Next base: position 550 of record JBOFEH010000038.1, read on the forward strand.
CAGCTACTCTGTATGATTCCAGCACCGCTCACAGAAATTTATGCCCATACATTCTCTTTGTACTCAAAAGAGGTGGATGATAATGTCAAGATTATGATGAAGTTTAAAAATGGCGTATCAGCTATGCTTGAAGTAGCCACAAACTGCTTTATCAACCAACCAAGATGGCATGTCATCGGCCAAGAGGGGACTGCAGTTGTATCGGACTGGAGTTGTAATGGAGGGATTGTTAAACTAAACTCAGAAGTACCCATGGAGTGGGATGATGAGATTGTTTATACTGAAGCAGGCCCAACACGTACTATGGCGCCTAGACCAAGTGAGACAACGCTTAATCTACCATTGCCAGAAGTAAAGACGGAGTGGACAGATTACTACAAGAATATTGTAGCGGTATTAGACGGCAAAGAGGAGCTGATTGTTAAACCAGCAGAGTGCTTAAGAGCCATGAAAGCAATAGATTTTATTTTCCAGTCAGCAGAGCAAAATAAAAGTATGAGTTGTGAGATTTAGCCCGATAGACATGCAAAATACATGGATATCACGTATAATACACCTTGAGACATTTAATAGAACTTTAAAGTGAGGGCTAAATATGAAAAAAGTAAGCAAACGAACCCTAATCATAAGTGGTGCTATTTTATTAGCAAGTATCTTTATGATAGCAACTTACATAGTAGGGAGTATGGTTTACGTAGAAACAGTAGGATATGTGGATGAGAACTATCAAAATACATCCATAGAAGAGGTGTATAAGGAGTCGCCTGAGATTATAGCGCAGCTAGAGAATTATCAGGTAGAGGACCTTATGATTCCATCAGTTAATGGCTATGATGTAGAGGCTAAATTGATTAATGCACCAGTGGAAAGTGACCGAATCGTAGTGATTGTCCATGGTATAGGCATGAATATGTGGCGTCATTTTAGAGAAGCATTGATGTACTTAGAGAGTGGGTTTAATGTACTCATCTATAACCAACGCTATACAGGTGCAACAGGTGGTGACAATAGGAGCTTTGGCTATCATGAGCGTTATGATGTGGCTTCTATTATGTCTTATCTGCGAGGGATTTATCCAGAGCATATCATTGGTGCGCATGGGTTCTCTATGGGAGCTGGAACATTAGGGATGTACTCAGGGCTAGAAGAAGCAACAAGAGATGCAGATTTCTTAATCTTAGATTGTCCTTATGATACGATGGAAGGTGCTGTGCGTGTAGGGATTGAAGATGCCAACGTGCCAATACCGACATCATATGCATTATGGGCAGGTAATCTCTACAACAAAATCAAGTCAGGATTTGACTACGAGGATGTTCAGCCAGTAGTAGAGGCGAGTAAGAGTAAGGTGCCAATGTTTGTTATTCATGCCGAGGATGATATTATTTGCACAGTGGACATGGGGCAGGCAGTTTATGATAGCAAAGTAGAGGGTTACAAGGAGCTATGGATTGAAGAAGATACTGCACACGTCAGAATATTTGATGCCAACCCGCAAAAATACCAACAACGTGTCATGGACTTTATTAAAAAGAGTACCACAGATACAAAATAAACCAGTTTGAGTTATAAAAGCTATAGGAAGACTAGTCCAAGGGTTAGGATTTCTATAGCTTTTTATCTTTTTGGAGAATCAGGGAAAGAGGGTTTAAATCCTCTGCAATACTCTATATAATTTAGGTAAATACCAAATGACAGGAGGAGATTGAACATGGATTTGAATTGGAGTTTAGACGCATTATACGAATCTTTTGAGTGTGATGCCTTTAAGAATGATATGAAGAAGTTAGATGAGCAGTTAGCATATATGAAACAATGGGTAGTAGAGGCTGTGAGTAATCATGAGGATGAAGGGGAAAAGCTTGAGAAGTATATTACCTTATCTAAGGAAATGTACGCACTGCAGGAGAAACTCTATAGTTTTGCCTCATTGACCTTAAGTGTGGATGCAGTCCATGAGCTAGCAACCAAATATGATGCACTCATTGAACAAAAAATCAGTACCCTTGCACAGACAGATGCTAGGATAAGCAAGTGGATCAGTGAGATAAAAGAGATAGATCAGCTGATTCAAGCTTCACCACTTCTTACAGAGCATGCCTTCTACATTCATGAGGTCATAGAGGGCCAAAAATATATGCTGAGTGACAAAGAAGAGGGCATTATTGCACGTATGAAAAATACAGGGTCAAGTGCTTGGAGTAATTACAAAAACTTGCTCATAGCCAATCATAAGGTGGCTATCGAAGTGGATGGGCAGATGACTCAGTTACCACTAACAGAAGTACTCAATATGGCCTATGATGCTAGGTCAGAGGTACGAAAAAAAGCCTATGAGGCAGAGACTGCATCTTATGCCAAAATAGAAGAAGGGGTAGCGGCGGCACTCAATGCAATTAAGGGAGAAGTACTCACCGTTTGTGAGATGAGAGGTTATGAGTCACCGTTAGAGATGACACTCAAAGAATCCCGTATGGATAGACAGACATTAGATGCAATGCTTGAAGCTATGAAAGAAAGTATGCCAATCTTTAGAGGGTATCTAAGGAGAAAGGCGGAGCTATTAGGATATACCAATGGCCTCCCATTTTATGAGCTTTATGCACCCGTGGTGTCTAAGGAGATGCCATTCCCTTACGAGGAGGGCAAGGCTTTTGTAGAGAAGAACTTTAGACGCTTTAGCGACAACTTGGCAGATTTTGCACGCAAAGCTATGGATAATAGATGGATTGATGTGATGCCTAAGGAGGGCAAAGTAGGTGGTGCCTTCTGCTCTGGTCTACATGCGATAGGAGAGTGCCGTGTGATGCTTAATTACGGCAATAACTTAAGTGATGTGATTACCATGGCACATGAGCTAGGCCATGGATTCCATGATGCTTGTCTGAATAAGGAGAGTAACATCAATATTCACTGTCCGATGCCACTAGCAGAGACAGCATCTACCTTCTGTGAGACATTGGTCAAGAAGGCTGCTATCAAAGAGGCGGATGAGGAAGAAGCATTGGCTATATTAGAGGCGGAAATCAGCGATGCAACCCAGGTGATTGTAGATATTTATTCAAGATACTTATTTGAAAGTGAGGTCTTTAAGCGTAGAGCAGAAGGTCCATTATCAGTCAAAGAAATCAAAGAGATTATGGCATGGGCACAACAAGAAGCTTATGGAGAAGGGTTAGACCCAGAGTATTTACAGCCTTATATGTGGACGTGGAAATCCCACTACTACTATGCAGATGCCAACTTCTATAACTTCCCATATGCCTTTGGGCTTTTATTTGCAAAAGGGCTGTATGCACAGTACCAAAAAGAAGGGGATACGTTCCCAGAGCGTTACGAAAACCTACTGGCTATTACAGGCAAACAAACCATTAGGGATGTTGTCAAAGAGATTGGACTAGATGTTCATGATATTGCATTCTGGAGAAGCTCAATCCAGACGATTGCAGAAGATGTGGATACATTTATGAAGCTTACTCAAAAATAATGATAGATAGGCACTCAAAAGGTAAGCCTTTTGGGTGCCTTGATAATGGGGGAGAAAACGTGGATATTAACCAAATCGTAAAGAGATTTTCTATGACATATATTATTAATGTTATAGGGAGTGCTTTTTTTAATAATATTTATATTTTGTTTATGAGTACCACTAAGGGATTTTCAGACCATGAGATTAGCTGGATTATGGGGATTATCCCACTGGTGACATTCCCAGCAATGTTTGTATGGGGCAAAATTCTAGATTCTAATAAGAAGTTAATGGGAGCAGCATGGCTTATTACTTTGTTTAATGGTGTGTGTTTAGGGCTGATGTATTTTATTTCGAACTTCTGGGTATTCTTTGTGATTGCCCTCATTAGGACACTTGTTTTACAACCGATGGGAAGTATCTGTGAGGAGTATATGATTAATATTACCAAGAAAGCACAGGTGCCTTATGGTAAAGTGAGAAGATTTGGGACATTAGGGATAGGTGTTGCAGGATTAATCTCACCACTATTGATTGGCTGGATAGGGATAGGTGGTGTCATCCTAACGGGTGCTATTATTGTATTTTTGAGTGCCTTCTTGTATAAGTTACAGCCTGAAGTAAGACTTGAAGATGAAGAGGATGTAGTAGGTGAAGTGAAGTCGGGCATTAGCCTTGATTTATTCAAGAATATGAAGTTTGTCATGGTACTGGCAATTGTTTGCTTGTCCTATGGGGCGCTTAATTCGGCAGCAAGCTATGGAAATCAGATGATTCTCCTGAAGATGAATTGCCCAGAGATGATTATTGTATCACTACCTATTATTCTTATGGTTATTGAGATGGCAGTACTTGGCATAGCACACAAAGTTAAGGTTGAAGAGCTCCCTTATAGAGCCATGCTCATAGGTATTGTGATTATGTGCGTGAGATGGGTGATGTTAGCAGTATCACCGAATTACATATGGGTTATTATAAGTACGCTACTTAATGGTGTGATTGTAGGGATTACACTTCCGGCCCAAAACTACCTGATTGCCCAAGTGGTTCCAGAAAAGCAACGGTCTAGTGCCTATTTATTATCAATTGTGATACAGATTGCAGTGGTTCCGGGGGTATTAAATCTGATGATAGGTGCATTGTTGCCGAAGATCGGTACAAGTATTTTTGGTATCATTTATTTAGGCGTTAGTTTACTGGCACTGATAGCAGTTATACCGATGATTAAAAGAGAAAAAATAGCTCACACACCAAGATAAGGAGAGTTCAAAATGGCAGTGGTCAAAACCAACGTATTACGTATTTTAGATAAAGAAAAAATCCCATATAGCTGTGCAAGCTATGATGTCAAAGATGGCAAAATAGATGGCGTAGCCGTGGCACAAAAAGTAGGAAAGCCTGTAGAAGAAGTCTTTAAAACACTCTTAGTACAGGGCAAGTCTTAGACTTGTTATGTGTGCGTGATTCCTGTTGCACAAGAGTTAGACTTCAAGAAAGTCAGTCAGGTAACAGGTGAAAAAAGCATAGAGATGTTGCCTGTGTCAGAACTTTTGAAGACAACAGGTTATATGCGGGGTGGATGTTCGCCTATAGGCATGAAAAAGCAGTATCAAACCTTTGTTCATGAGAGCGCGAAGAATCTAGGACAGATGACTATGAGCGCTGGCAAAGTAGGGGTGCAGGTCACGATAGAACCTTGTATATTAGAAAAACTCGTGGGAGCCCAATTTGTAGATTTGATATCCTAAGATACGCATAAGACTAAAAATACTTGTAATGATACAAAAATGGTCTAGAATAATAAGTATATTCTATCAATTTAGGCAGGGGAGCGTTTAAAATGAAAATTACAATTATACATGGGCAAAGTCACAAAGGATCCACCTATCACATTGCACAAATGGTCGCTACAAAGATAGGGGGAGACGTGCAAGAGTTCTTCTTGCCACGTGATTTTGGCGAGTTTTGCGTGGGATGTACGCAGTGCTTTTTGAAATCAGAGACATTATGCCCACATTATAAGAAGTTACAGCCTATAACAGAGGCTATGGACCAAGCGGATGTGCTTATCTTTGCAAGTCCTGTCTATGTGTATCATGTGACAGGGGCTATGAAAG
>JBOFEH010000039.1:0-3923 GCA_051647765.1 Cellulosilyticaceae bacterium
ATAAAAGTTTGTCTGCTGACATTTTACTTTGTACTTATTAATAAGTACTGACTCTGAGTAGCTATGCTACTCTCTCTACCGAAGTAGAGTTTTAAGAATCGACTGGTTTTATGGTTACTATTTTATTTTCAATGTTCATTTGTTTGCTGTGTGTCTGCGGTGTTTGTTTCCCGCTGACTTGTATTATTATGCACTATAACAGGACATAAGTCAACACTCTTTTAGGATTTTTTTTGTTTTTTTTATCTGTGCACCTACAACCCTTGAAAACACTAGTTTATGACCTCTATATCCACATCTAAAACTTCAGCATCTGTAATACTTTCTACGAAATCTACTACCTGATCTAGTATTTTTTGAACCATCTCTCTTGAATTACTTACTACAGCAATCCCTATTATGATACTTTGGTGTTTATCCAAGTCTTCAATCTCAGCTATAGAAACATTGAACTTATTGGCTACACGTTCTGTAATGCGTCTCACGACCATTCTTTTCTCTTTTAAAGATTGTACCCAAACTGCCCTTAATTTGATTTCACATACTCCTACATTCATACTTCATCGTTCCTCCTTGCTTATCATACCACCCCTTACTTGTTATTATACATATGTTTTCCTACAAAAAAAGAGAAAGAGTGTCTTCTCTCACTCCTTCTCACTATCTACCTTCTTCTATTATTTGTTTCATCATATCTTTAGTCATAGCACCTGGCACATACATTTCCAAATTTCCCTCTGTATTAATAATAAAGGTTGTTGGAAAAGCATTGATTCCATAATTGTATGCCATAAGCTCTGTTTCATCAAACACTGTAGGGAATGTGTATTCATGCTCTTCTAAGAACTTTGCAATCCCATCTATGTTTGTTTCTCTTCCGGACTCTGGAAAAGCTACCCCTAGTATAATCACATCTTCCTGGTTTTCCCCATACTCTTTATAGAGCTGCTCAATATGCGGCATCTCTTGTCTACACGGAGGACACCAAGTCGCCCAAAAATTCAGAAACACAGTCTTCCCTTTATAGTCACTCAATGTACGGGTTACCCCATATTGGTCTATTAGGGTAAAGTCTGGTGCTGGAATAACATCTACTTCATCCGTTTCTACATCTTGTGTTACTTCTTTTTGAGTGATTTCTTGTTTTGCTGCAAGATTGACTATTCTTAATCCACTCACTCCATTATAAAACATCATGGCCCCTGTAATAACGAGTACTGCTCCTCCAATTTTTTGAATCAAGCCCATATGTTTTTTTATACGGTCTAGATAGCTTATCATTTTCTTAGAGAATAATGCCAACAACATAAACGGTATCATAAAGCCGAGAGTATAGACTAAAATAAGTAAATTACTTTGAACCAAACTATTAGCTCCCGATGCCATTACTAGCACAGACGTTAACATTGGCCCTATACACGGAGTCCATCCAAAACTAAACGTCAGACCCAACACATAGGCAGTTACCCCATTCATTTGTTTAAATTCATACTGAAAGCGCTTTTCTTTTTGCAAAAAGGAAATTTGGATAATATCCGCATATAATAACCCCATTAGAATAATAAGGAGTCCTCCCACCAACATGATCAGGCTTTTGTTTTTCACTAGAACTTGACTGAACAAACTTACTGAGTTTCCTAACAAAAAGAACGTACTTGAAATACCTAATACGAAAAACAAGGTATTTTGTAGTAATTTATCACTTTTAGTGGTCCTCTCTCCTCCATTACTATTAGACAATATGGTTAAATAAACAGGTAGTAATGGCAAAATACACGGCGATAAAAATGATAGTATTCCTTCTAATAAAACAACCCCTAAATGTATATTCTCCACTGCCTCATTCCTCCTTTGCTACTTTTTAGGTAAGTACCTCTCATGAAACCTTCTCCTGGATAACTTTATATCCCCACATTGCGATATACTATTCTTTGTGTCAAGGAACAAAAATCATTGCCCCTTATATACTTCTTCATAAATAGCATTTAATAGACTCTTCTCTTGATTGGTTGTATCTTGCGTTAACTCCCAAATCATCACACCACCTAGATGTGCCTGTGCCCAATTGGTTTTACTTTTGATGGTATTAATGCCATTGTAATAAATCTGATTTACGTGATCCTTGGATGATGCACTACTATCTAAAGCTAATATCTCTTCATAGCTATTCCAACTAGGCCGTCCATAAAACGGTACACCTAAGACAATCTTATGACCTGGCACACCTCTTGTTGTTAGCCAATAGTTACTGCTACTCATGGCAAACTCAAAAGTACTATGCCTATCTCCATCTCCACCATCATAAGCCATCACATTAATCCAATCTACACACTCTAGCACTTCATCTGTATGCGCTGCGGCGTCCCACATCTCCCAACCATCTGCACTAACTCCTGCAAGTACAGCCGAGGTAAGCAATTTTCCCTTCTTATCTAATGCCTCATTAAGATATTTCATAAGCGCTGCATACTGATTTTTAGAATTTCCGTCTGTCCTTGGATGCTCCCAATCCATATCCACACCATCAAATCCATACTGCTCTACTACGTTTACAATCTCTGTAGCTAGTTTTTTGCACTTTTCATCCGTATCAGTAGCCTGCACAAAAGTATTTTCGAGCGGTACACCTTGGTATTCCCATCCTCCTACAGCCAATAATACTTTAACACCTTTTTCATGAGCCTTCTTAATAATCTCCTTTGCCGTCTCCTCATTCTCTAACGGAAGCAGCCCTCCATCTGCCGATGGAATAGCAAAAGCATAATTAATATGAGTTAACTTATCATATTGAATCTTCCCTACCCCTTGGGGTTTCCATGAAGGGAAGTAACCTACTACTTTAAAACCATCCCTTTTAATAGGATCTACTTCTGGAATAACCGTTTGTTCAGTTATCTCCTCAATAGGTCTTACTCCCAAAACACGCCAAGCTCCCCACTCATTATTCTTATCAGGCTTCTCTCCCTGAGTCCACCATTTAGCCTCAAAAAACACACCCTCAAACTCTACCTGCTCACCACCATTATACGCCCCGTCTTCTCTCCACTGCCCCTCACTACTTGTTTTGATTTCATCTGCTTCTCCTGATAACTTCCCATTATCCTCCACAGATTCCACCTTAACAAAGTTCTCATCCAACACCTTACTAGGTGTTACCACAGCCTCCGTTTTCTTAACTACCTTTGTATCTCCACCCACTTTAGATAATAAAGTCCCAGTAACCAAACCAATAATAATCCCTATTGCTAAAAATAAACCACACAATATGAGCTTTTGTTTCTTTTCCATATACTCCCCCCTTTTATCCACCATTATATCTTGTTATAGATACAGTCACCATAGCTTTCCCACTATTAACCATATCTTAAAGCTTACGATGCAGATTATGAAGTTATTCTCAACAACTCAGAAAATGGAAATAGAATGAATGGTTGTATCACAATCACCCAAGACAAAAATGACAAAAAGGCTTACTCCATGTAGAAGTAAACCTTTAAAAATAAAAAATGCCCAGAGCCGGAATCGAACCAGGAGGATTTATGATCTTCGTCCCTGGTTTATCCTTAACTATTTCTAGACATAAAAAGATGCCCAGAGCCGGAATCGAACCAGCGACACGAGGATTTTCAGTCCTCTGCTCTACCGACTGAGCTATCTGGGCATATCATTTATTCGTTTTAGATAAAACAAAAGCGCGAGACGGGGATCGAACCCGCGACCCTCTCCTTGGCAAGGAGATGCTCTACCGCTGAGCCACTCACGCATTTCTTACATATTTTTTATAAAAATATGAGCCACCCGGGGCTCGAACCCGGGACCACTTGATTAAAAGTCAAGTGCTCTACCAACTGAGCTAGTGACCCATACAAACCGGAGTGACAGGACTTGAACCTGCGGCCTCCTGAACCCAAATCAGGCGCTCT
>JBOFEH010000040.1:0-14892 GCA_051647765.1 Cellulosilyticaceae bacterium
AGAGCTGGAAGAAATCTATCAGGTATCTCAAAGTACATTAAGAAAGAGATATGAGAGGGCTAAAAATAAATTGGCTAAACGATTAAAGCAAGCAGATGGTTATTATAGTCGATTGGAGGAGCAACTATGAGATATGAAGAAGACGAAGTATGCATAAGAGAAGCTTTAGGCCAAATACATACACCTGAATACGATTTTAAGAGAGCAGTCAGAGAAAAAACTATGATGAAGGAACGCCCTCTGATTACAAAAAGAAAGTTGAATGTAGCACTTATTGCAGCTATTATTGTTATTTTGAGTGGCACAGTTATAGCCAGAACATTACCTCATCTTCATAGGTTGCGCGCTAGCATCAGTCCAGAAATGGGAGCGATCCTTCAGCCGATTGAAGTAGAAGATGAAGCGAGTCGTTCTGAGCAGGCGTATGAAGGTGTAGACAGTCTAAAAGGTGTTGTCGATCAGGGCATAGAAATAAAACCTCTTGCAGTGGTCAATGATGAGGATATGGTGATTATTTATTTGACTATTCAGGACTTGGAGGAAGATAGAATAAATGAAACACTTAGTATAGGAGAGTACTTTGTTGAAGGGGGTACAATTCACAATGCACAGGTCATTGATTATGATGAGGAGAGTCAAATGGCTATTGTGCAAGTCACCTCACAAGGTGGAAGTGCGCTTAATCATAAAAGTATGGAGGTAGCTATTGGGTCATTAACAACAAGCAAAAAGGAAATAGACCAATTGCCTATCAATCTTCAATTAAATAATCTGCCCCAGTTAAGTGATAGTGAAACGGTATGGATGACCCGTAAGGATACACAGGGCGGCGGTGGAAGTGGTGACATGTGGAATGTCTTGGAAGAAGCCGGACGGATCCGATTACTTAAGCCAAATCAAATCCAATTAGATATTCCTGAAGTCGAAGGGGTTACACTGACCAATGTGGGATTCATTGATGGCAAACTTCATCTACAAACGAAGTGGGAGGAGAATGATAAGAATAGACGTGGCTATTTTTATCTCACCAATCAAAAGGGAGAGAAGATAAAGATTAAGGAAAATAACTTTTATTTTGGAGTAGATCAGGAAAACAAAGTAGAATTTGGAAGGCAGTATGTCGAATATATTTTAGATATTAATCAAGAAGATATGGCACAGTTTGAGTTAAGGGGATACTTTGCAGAAGATGGCGCAGTGATAGAAGGGGAGTGGCGTCAGAAAATAGATTTGGATGCTGTAGGTGAAATCATCAAGATGCCATGTGATATAGAGGCCGAAGACTGGCTCATTAAAGAACTCAGTCTATCACCCTTAGGTGTTACTTTAAACGGAGTGGGGAAAGCAGAAGAAAAAATACAATGTAGTCTTTTGATGACTTCAGGAGAGGTGAGAGGATTTGATAGTACCAGCACCTCTCATCAAATGGGTGACATCATCATGAAGTTTGGGGTAGCGGAGCCAATAGACGTCACGAGGGTGGCATCAATACAAATAGGAGAGAATGTGATCCAGATAAAATAAATGCCAATGGGTAGGCAAGCATAGAAGAGGCATATTAGAAATCAAAGGAAGATTTCCAATATGCCTTTTGTTAAGAATTCTGACCAATCAGTGTCTCTGCGAGTAGTTTGGCACAATCCATCACAATAGATGCACCATTGCCTGGGTGGATGGAACTCCCTACATAGTAGAGATTATTGTAGATAGGGTCTTGGATTTGTGGTCTAAAAGCAATGCTTTGGGCGTAGGTATGGCCTATACCAAAGCATGCCCCGCTTGTATAGTTGTATTGGGAGGAGAAGCTGTGAGGTGTGGTCAAAGTGCGATAAACAATATGATCCGCAATATTTTCTAAACCTGATAGGTTATGGAGTGTTTTAAGGCAGAGGTGATAGAGAGCTTTTTTGATAGCAGGAGTCCATGTAAAACAGGCATCGTGTAAGTTGGGGACACGTACCATAATGTTCATAACAGAGTGATTTGGATTTTTGCAGTAGCTATCATCAATAGGGGATGGATAGTATACATAGAGAGAAGGAGCAATGGGAAGTTTCCCTTTAAAAATTCTCTCAACTTCTCTTTTGAAATTTTTATTAATATAAAGATTGTGTGTTTTGAGCTGCTTGAAGTGGGTATCTAGCCCTAGATGAATAATAAAAGTAGAGCAGGATAGCCCAAAAGAAGTCGTGGATTTATTAGGTAAAAGCTTTTGAAAAGTGTAGGGTAAATCTGTATTTAGAATCAGATGTTCTGTAGGAATATAATGCCCATTGCAAAGAATACCTTCCACGTGATGGGAGGAGGTAATTACTTTTGTAATAGGATGATTGCAATGAAGGATGCCGCCTAATTCTAGGAACAACTGAGTGAGGGCTTGGGTATAACGGGGTAATCCCCCTTGAATGTGCATGATACCCTCAAGTTGAGACTGGGCAGGAATTGCTGTATAGATATTAGAAAGTTTATAAGGCGAGATGCCCATAAAAAGTGTTTGAAAAAGAATACAGTCTATAAGTTCAGGAGACTGGATGAATTTTTTGATGTAATGACCAGAAGGTGGCAAAGGGTTGATTTTGAGAAGAGTAAGAAGTGTCTTGGGATTCCAAAAATCTTGGGATTGCAAAAAAGCTTTGCCGAGAAGGTGTTTTTTGGCTTGAAGATATTTGAGAGAAGTCTCCAAAACAAATGATGCATAGCCATCCACATCTAGAGGAAATAAACCAGTAAGATGACGCTGGGTTTCAGATAAATGAGAATTCAGGGTAAGAGTCTTGCCTGAGGACCAAAAAACTTTATAGAAATCATCCAAGAAAGACCACTCAAAATAATCTTCGGGACGACGATTTGTTTCCCTAAAGATTTCAAAATAAGTGAGCGGATTAATAGCAATACTTGCACTTTCATCAAAAGTAAAATTCCCATTAGGACTATGAATAGAAGTGAGGACACCACCCGCGTGAGGATTTTTTTCATAAATTGTAACAGGGCAACCAGTGTAGAGAAGTCTAATACCAGTACATAAGCCCCCAATGCCAGAACCAACTATTGTGATGTTCAAAACAGACACCTTCTTTATACATGTTTTAATCATAAGTATTCACGATAAAGAGGGTGTTCATACGCTATAACAAAATAGTGTATACTAAAAATACAGTATTCAGCAAACAGTGGACTATATTAGGGATTATAGAACACTTTGATACAAGTTGCTGTGAAACTACTACTAGGAAGCATTTCAGTACTGAGTGAACGAATACGTGAACAAAGGGTAGTTTTGTGCTATGCGGAGACAAGAAGTGTGTTATATAGAAAAGGAGCGTGCAAAAGATGAGTCAGAGAATGATAAGATGGGGATATATAGTGTTTATGGTAATGCTAGTGGGGTGGAGCGCTAAGTGGGTATTAGGCGATAAGGTGACTAGTTATCATAATACACTAAGTCAGGAAAAGGAGTGGGGAGCGTTGCACTTTCAATTAGATCAAGAGGTAATAGGAAAGAAAGCAGCATTGATTAGAGGGAAATTATCAAAAATAGATGGGAGTATATTTACCACGCCATTACTACAGAACTATAAAAATGAAGTCATTAAAGTGAATGAGAAAGTTGATGCAGAGGATAACACTATTTTGATTAAAGAAATTGAATTTGAGCCGTTATATGTGTCGATTAGAGGAGTGCAAAATCAAAAAGGGAAGAAGTTTGCCATGCGAGAGGATGGCTATGTTGCTTTGGAGATGCAAGGGGGAGAAGTAGTGCCACTTAGAAAAAGTGATATAAACAATTTATATGAGGAGCAATTTGAATATGAATTTACCCCTGTAAAAGAAGAGGGGATAGATGGTATAGACATGCCAAGATTATTGCAGCCTGCCAATGTTGAAGTGTTAGTTGTTGGGGGGCAGAGGATGCTATTAAGGTAGTAGATTGGAGTAGAGTGTAAATTTTTTATAATGATGTCTTGAAATATGCCCATAGATGAAGGCGCTATGCCAGGAGAAGCAGCCTATGAAGATGGAAGCAGCTACTACATAGCAAAAAGTGGCGACTAACTTAAGCGCCACAAGCTAAGGGAGACAGAGTATTTCTACTTGTGTCACATAATCTTCTTCTCTAGAAATTGCAAATTCGTTAAGGCCACATTCAAAAGCATAGCCAGTTAAAATTAAATGATTTTGATCGGCAAAAGCTAATATATTTTCGTAGAGCAGTGGTAGGTTATTCCAATCACCGATAGAGAAGCCTCTTATATAGAGTCCTTTAGGACGTATATGGAGGTCTTTTTTTTGTGCGTCTACAGTACTAAAAATCCCGTCATATTCACAGAAGTGCTTTTGCTTAATTTTGTCTAGAGAGATATAGCTTCCACAGCTTTTTTTGTAGGCACTTAATTCCCAAGCAGCGCGTAAGTGTTCCATAATAGCGGGTGAGTGAGAGGTTAAATGGGATTCGGTCTGAAAAGTGATGGGTAAAGGCGTCATCAGTAAATATTCTTGGTCTAGGGTTACAAGCTCTATTTTGCCGTGGTAGATCTCACTGCATCGTGTGAGCATAGAGGATTTTTGGGTAAGCAGTGATTGGAGCTGGGTAAGACGTTGGAGGTTTTGCTGGATTTCTAAGAGCTTTGCAGATGCAATCCGTTGGAAGTCTTGGGGATTAGGATTCTGGATATAATGACTAATCTCTTCGATAGACATACCGAGCTCACGGAGGGCTAAAATATTTTCAAGTTCTATACTTTGTTCATAGGTATAGTAGCGATACCCGTTGGTACCTGTATGTTTTGGGGAGAATATACCGACTGTATCATAGTAGTGTAGCGTTCTTCTGTTGAGATGATGTAATTTGGCGAATTCACCAGTTGTAAAATAGCCTAGACTGTTTTTCATAAGGACTCCTTAAATGTAATTTAAAAGATGGTTGACATTACAGTTACTGTAAACTTTATAGTAATATTACCACAAAAAAAAGCAGGAGTAAAAGGAGGAGTCCATGAATAAAGCGACGATTTATCAGAAACCTGTGAGGTTGATCAGTATTTTAGCAATAACAATCCCTACGATATTTATGACACTGATTCAAGCATCTTATTCTATGATTGATGGGATGTTTATTTCTAATATTTTGGGAGATGAGGCATTATCAGCCTTAACGCTGATTTCACCCTATTTTAATTTGTTCATAGCTATTGGTGCATTATTTGCATCAGGTGGTAGTGCTGTGGTTATGAAAAAGATGGGGGAGAACAAATCAGACGAGGCTAGACAGGATTTTACAACATTAATAGTCATAAGTCTGATTGTTGGGTTTGTACTCAGTACAGTGTTTTTAGTTTTTACAGGACCATTGGTGAGTTTGTTTAGTCACACGCTTTCAATAAGAGCATTATGTAGAGAATATCTCTGTACCTATAGCTTCTTTGTTATTCCACAAATTTTATTTGCAGGGTTACAAATTTATACAATTGGGTCAGGAAAAGCATCCCTTGCGATGGGAAGTTCTTTGCTTGGTGGCATCATCAATATTTTGTGTGATTTTTTGATGATAAAAGTTTTGGGAATGGGAATGATGGGAGCAGCCCTTGCGAGTGGTCTTGGGATGTTGGTGCCTTGTATGATGCTCATCATTAACTTTATGAATTCAAAAAATCTTTTACATTTTAGCAAGTTACGATTTGATGGGAAGGTGTTAGCGGCGGCCATGAGTAATGGGGTATCAGAATTTGCTTCTAACTTGGTAAGCGGCGTTGTCATCATGTTGTTTAATGGAAGGATGTTAGCCATTGCAGGTGCTAGTGGTGTTGCGGCCAGTACAATCACTTTTTATGTGTTTGGGCTGATGAGTGCATTGTATATGGGCTATATGCTAGGCATATCACCGCTGCTTAGTTATTTTTATGGTGCCAATGAGACAGCGAAGCTTCAAAAAATAAGGAAAATAAGCCTGACATTTATCAGTATAGTGGCGGTAGTGACAACCGTTTTGGCTAATATGGGATCTAGTTGGCTGGTTGGGGCATTTACGGCCCAAGGAACTAGTGCCTATGAACTTGCTATTAACGGGAATAAGCTTTTTTCACTAGCATTACTATTTGTAGGGTTTAATACTTTTGCAAGTATGCTGTTTACAGCATTATCAAATGGAAAGGTATCAGCAATCATTGCTTTTTCAAGAACATTTGTGTTTTTATGTGGTGCAATCTTATTATTGCCATCCCTATGGGGGATTAATGGATTATGGCTTGCAGTACCTGTTTCAGAGCTTTTAGCTTGTATTTTGGCAGGGTATTACATTGTTAAGTACAAAAAACAATATCACTATTAAGAAGAGGAGTATGACATCATGTTAAAAAAAATAATAGTAGTAGGCAGTATGGCTATCGTAGCAGTCATCTGTATAGTAGGTGTTGCTTATAAAAATGAAATTAAGCTATTATATCGTTCATTAAATGGGTTTAAGGATGAAAATTTAGCTCATACATTTCAAAATATGTACCACATCCAGCCTACACACGAGATTCAAAAAGGTGAGGGGATATCAAGATTTGAGACAGATTTAGCACCATTACCAAAAGACTTTACTTTTAAGGATGAAGACTTTTCGATAGAGACATTTTTGAAGGAGACACAAACATCAGGTTTATTGGTTCTCCAAGATGACGCCATCAAGCATGAGGCTTATACTTTAGGTTCTGATGAAGAGACTTTATTCGCATCAAACTCTATGGGAAAATCTTTTGTATCAGCATTAATGGGAATCGCTATTTCAGAAGGCTATATTAAGAGTGTGGATGAGCCTATAGAGAGGTATATCCCTGAATTTAGAGGGACAGATATAGGAGAGGTACCTATTAAAGCTTGTTTGCAGATGGCATCAGGAATTAATTTTGATGAGGAAAAGGACATGAGTCATTATTCAATGCGGACGTTATTAGGTAAGCCTGCAATGGAGATTATTGCAAAAGTAGGAATGAAAGAGGCGCCGTATACATACCGCAGATATTTGAGCATTAATACGGAGATACTAGGTGAAATCATTAGGAACGCAACAGGATATAGTCTTTCTGAGTATATGGAGGAGAAGTTGTGGAAAAAGCTTGGAACAGAGCGAAATGCCTTTTGGACATTAAGTAATCAAAAGGAACTGGCCATGGGAGGTCTCAGTATATCCCTTAGAGATTATGCAAGGTTTGCGAAGCTCTACTTAAATCATGGGCAGTGGGAAGGTGAGCAGATTATCCCTGAAGATTGGGTACAGGCCAGTACAGATATTAGCGCCCCATACGCACAGCCTGGGGCGAACAATGATACTTATAATGCCATTGGATATGGCTATCAATGGTGGGTGCCAGAAGGGGATGAGGGAGAGTTTTTGGCGATAGGGGTCTACAGCCAGTGGATTTATGTCAATAGAGCGAGGCAGATTGTAATTGTGAAAACAAGCGCAGACCCGGGATTTATGGCAAAAGATTACGAATTAAAACATGTGGAGCTTTTTAGGAGTATTGCTAATCATTATAAGCCCTTGATCTGACAAACGTTCTTCAAGAGTGCTTCAAGTTTTTCTGTAGAGGTGATGCGTTCGTTACATTTTTGACTGTCTAAACAAATATCAAAACCAATAGAACGGTAAGTGCCCGCATCAGGAGAAGGGGTCTTGCAAACAGCAGAAACAAAAGCCACTTCAGTATCATCACCTACATGATGGCACAGGGTACAGATATGTGTATTTTTTGAGTTTGTGTTTGGGAGTCTACAGACCATCCCTAGAAGTTTTCCGTTTACGGGACGAACAATAAAAAGCTTGCGAGTAGATTCATCAATCCACCCTAAGTACACTAGTGGTTGTGCTTGTGCATTTTGGGTAGGAAGCTTGAGTTTCTTCTCCTTCTTAAAAAGCTTAGTAAGATGAGAGGAAGTTAGGGTAGGAATCCCATAAACATAAACATCTAGATGTTGCTTAAAGGTGTCAATAGCTAAAGGATCTTGAAGGCCTACGATAGTCAGCACATCTTTTTGTTCGGTGGATAGCTCAGGAAATAGACTCAGGATTTCTTCTTGGATAGAAAGCTTACAAGTTTCTATAATATTCTTATCGATGCAAGACTTAAAAGTGCCGGTAAGATGGAATAGCTGCTTATTGATAAAATTAGCGTTTTCTTTACTAATAAAAGGTTCCATGAAAGGATACACCTCCATATTTTTAGACTGAATTTTAATAAAAAGACACTATGACTTGTATAAAAAGTATAGTGTCTTTTTGAATCCTCTTAATCATAACATGCTGATGACAAAAACTTCAATCTCATAGATAGTTCTATCTTAATCATGCGCATGACTTTTTTTGTTGGGCAAGTATTCTACGGATACTCTGCTGAGACAAATAGTACATCATAGCAAGTTCGGAGATAGAAACACCCTTAAGATGTTTTTGGTAAATTTCAAGATCTCTTGCTTTGAGGTGACGTTTTGTGCCACTCGCTTCGCCCCAGGCTTTTTGATTTTCAGATTTTCGAGGAATATACAGATAGTTTCCATCGGTGTATTTTTGTATGAGTTCAATGACCTCTAAAGGTAACACATCATGAGCTTTCATATATTTCATAGCTTTGCGCCTCCATTATTTAGAAGCTATGTGTTACAGAGTCTAAAATAAATAAAGCATTCCAGCTAAACAAAAAAATTAGGCTCCAAACAAAACATAGCTGATGTCGTTTTGTAATCTTTGTAAGGAGCAAAGCTCTTTGAAGCTGAATGGACTAATGACATTCATCAAAACACCTCCTATTAAGTGATGTGAATGAAGTTTATTATAGCACGTATTTGATAGGTGTAAATAGGAATGATAACACAAGGATTGGGATACCATACAGATAAAAAGATTAGGAGAAATTTAAGCTAAGAAAATAGAACTATGTGGAGGCGTTTATGAAATCAAAATGGATTCGAAAAGTGATAATTATGATGCTTATGGTACTCTTGATTGTCCCTACTATTCAAGCAACTGATGTAAGTCTTAAGAAGGATTTAGACAAAGTTATTAGTGAAATTAATAATATTAGGAAGCAATTTATGGCGATATCGGAAAGCGGCTATATCAATCATGTTGAAGGGAAGTCAAATGGGGAGAATGTAGACTTGGTTAAGGTATATCTTGATCAGGTCCCCAATATTCGTAAAACCCTATTGGAATATCAAGACAAGGATTTAGATAAGTTTGAAAAGAGGAAGACTCGAACGTTACTTGCTACAGTATTATATTTAGAAGACATGGGACAAAACCTCATTGACTATTTATCATCTAATACATTGAAAGATCAATATGATTACTTTAGTATTCACATCCAACTGGATGAATTTATAGTAGGGATATTAGCAGATGTGCAAAATACGCAATATTAACACATAAAAGTACCTAGGAACATTACTTGGAAAACACGATTAATCATGCTACCATAACAGAGATTAAAGACTAAGTGCTGCGGCAGTTAGGACTGGTTCGAGAACCTCCCAGTATAAAAAACTAAGGTGAATATATAGTGGCAGTATATAATGATACCTTGATTAGGTTCTCCTCAAATTATGGACTCAAGGAGGAGAAAGAAATGCAAAAAAGAAAGGTCTTCATGAAAATGAATGAACAGATGGATGTGAGAAAAATAACATTAGTAGGGCTAGGGATAGCACTTAATGTTATAGGTGCGTTGATAGCACTCAATCTCAGGCTTCCAGTTTATCTCGATTCAGTAGGAACTGTTATGGTTGCGTGTGTATTAGGATCTCGGTATGCAGTGATGACAGGTCTAGGAGGAAGTTTGATTAGTGGTATGACTTTTGATATTTACTCACTCTATTTCGCACCTGTACAAATCACAACAGGAATGATGGCTGGCATGATGTTTCAAAAGGGTATGCTAAAGGGTGGTAAAACACCACTTGGTGTATTGGTGATGAGCTTGCCGACAGCATTTGTGAGTGCGGTGATTTCCGCGTTTATATTTGGTGGGGTCACATCTTCGGGGTCGTCTTATGTTGTGCAGATCCTTAAGGTGATAGGGTTCTCAGATGTTTTGAGTGTCTTTGTAACCCAAATGTGTACAGATTATTTAGATGAGTATATAGGGGTACTGTTTGTGATGGCAGTAGTCAAGGCTTATCCTAATATCATCAAGCATTCACGTGGTGTGAGTTAATGAAAAGGAGAATATATGGACCGATATAGTGAAGTCACAAACAAAAATCAACGAGAGATTGTCTTATTAAGAGGTTTCCCGTGTGTATGGGGGAAATGTAGCTTCTGTGATTACATATTAGACAATGGCACATCAGAAGAAGAGCTCAATAAGATTAATCAAGAGGTGCTTTCTCAGATTACAGGGAAGTATGGCGTGTTAGAAGTGATTAATTCAGGGAGTTGCTTTGAAATTCCCAAACAAACTTTAGAAAGAATCAAGCAGATTGTGACCCAAAAAGGCATAAAAAAGCTCTTTTTAGAAAGTCACTGGTGCTATAAAAATAAATTACAAGAAATGAGAGATTTCTTTGGGATTCCTATTGTATTTAAAATAGGCGTAGAGACATTTGATGAGCATTTTAGAAATAAGGTGCTGCTCAAAAATGCAAATTTCAAAGATTACAAGGAGCTTAAAGCCCATTTTGATTCACCGTGTATGATGGTGGGGATTGAGGGACAGACCAAAGAAATGATTGCAGCGGATATGGCGATTATAGAGCAATATTTTGACCATGCAACAGTGAATGTTTATGTGAACAATACATCACCAATCAAGCGTGATGAAGCTCTCGTACAGTGGTTTAAAGCAAACTATAGTTATTTAGATGAAAACCCGAAGATAGAGGTGCTTTATCATAATACGGACTTTGGTGTAGGGGATTAAATAGAAGGGAGGATAAATGGATGCTATGTAACTGCACTTATACAATTATGAGAAGGGATGTAGGCCATGCAAAGTCAAAGAATACAGATACTTTGTATGGCGCACAATCTTCTAAGTAGAGACATTTTTTGACTTTGCTTCTTGAGTGAAATGCTGAAGAAGGAGAGAAAGTCATGAAATATATCAATGCACAAAATATTTTACCCAAAGAATTAATCCAAAAAATACAGAACTATATAGAGGGTGGATACTTATATATTCCTACAAGTGGAAGTAAAAAGGCTTGGGGAGAAATGTCTGGGCATAAAAGGCACTTAGCTATACGGAACCAGGAGATTAGGGACCTAGCTCGGTGCGGAATGACCGTTAAACAGTTATCAGAAACCTATTACTTATCAGAATCAAGTATCCGAAAAATCCTAAAATCTTCTAACACATGATGTCAATAGAGGAATGAATGATACATAAGTATTCTTGGGAACCTATCTCATACAGAAGCATGCTACAATAGCCTAAGGCTATGGATGTAGCATGCTTTTTATAGTGTATGAACTAGGTCTGAAGAGGTAGATGAAAGGATATGAATGTAATGAATGTATATGATGAACCAGTATTTTTTGAACAATATAGTCAGATGGCAAGATCCGTAAAAGGCTTAGAGGGGGCAGGGGAGTGGCATGAACTCCAAAAGATGCTTCCAGATTTTAGAGGAAAACGCGTATTAGATTTAGGCTGTGGATTCGGCTGGCATTGCCGTTATGCAGAGTGTATGGGGGCTAAGTTAGTAGTAGGCGTAGATGTGTCAGAGAAGATGCTCAATAAGGCAGAGGAGATGACGCAATCGGATGTGATTACTTACAAGAGACAATCCATAGAAGAAATTGCCTATGGCGAAAATACATTTGATGTGGTGGTGAGCTCCCTTGCCTTGCATTATGTGGATGATTTTAAAAAGGTATGTCAAAAAGTAGCTCATGTTCTTCCTAGCGGAGGGGTGTTTGTTTTTTCTGTGGAACATCCGATCTTTACAGCTGAAGGGTCTCAGAATTGGATAATGAATGAGGCGGGGGATATTTTGTATTGGCCAGTTGATCATTATTTTGAAGAAGGAAATCGTGAGACCACGTTTCTAGGTGAGGCAGTCCACAAATACCATAAGACACTTATGACCTATGTCAATGACCTCATTGGAACAGGATTTGAAATCACTCAACTTGTGGAGCCGCAACCCTCAGAAGTGTTGTTGAAGGGGAATCAAGAGATGCAAAACGAACTACGTAGGCCAATGATGCTTCTTATTGGGGCACGCAAAAAATAAGAGGCCGAGTTGACAAATAAGCTATTACCTCATATAATGGGTACAAATAGGTAGATGAAACCAAAAAGGAGCGTGTTTTATGAGTGCGGAGGTATCTCCAATAGATTAATTAAATACAGTAAGCAGTAGGTTTGAAATGGGGGGATAGAAGTCCCTTTGTTTGCCGAACCTACGTTTACAAATCTATGAAGATACAGAACCATCCCATAAAACCGCTATTGATAACGATAGAAGGATAGGTCTAATATTTTAGGCCTATTTTTGTGCCCAAATAGCCTAAGAGGAGCAGTGTGTGATATCGCCTGCTCTTTTTTTGCTCTTTGGACTTCATCTACCTAAATAGGTGATGTGTTTTTGTAGAGGCTAGAAAAGGAATCAGATTTTACAAAATAAAGGAGCATCCAAATAGTATGAATGATTATGTATATGATAAGTTACAATATAATGATTTAAAACAGATTTTAGAAAGTTACTGTGTAAGTACACTTGGGAAGAAGTTGGTGAGGGGATTATGGCCAAGTGGTAATCTTAAAGTGGTAAAAAATAGGCTGAATGAGACAACAGAGGCAAGAAGATTATTAGATGGTGCATCAGCCGTACCTTTACAAGGCATTATGAACATTATGGAAATCGTTGATAAGGTGGAAAAGGATATCATCTTAACAGAAGAAGAGCTTAGTGGTGTCAGTGCATTCTTAAGAGGTTGTCGTAAGATGCAAACGTATATGAAAGATAAGGCATTTGATGCACCTACGCTTCAGAGTTATAGCCTCAGCTTGATGAGTTTTCAAAGTATTGAAGAAGAGATTGAATTTGCCATTAGAAATAATCGTGTCTGCGATGAGGCTAGCAAAGAACTTCGTAAAGTGAGAAGACATATAGCTATAGCGGAGAGCAAAATAGAAGAGCGATTAGGGCAGTTCCTTAAAAATGCTCATAATAAACAATATATTCAAGAATTTTTTGTAACCAAGAGGCATGGAAAACTCACGATACCGATTAAAGCAGCCTATAAAAATAAAGTGGCTGGCACAGTTGTTGAGAGTACGGATAAAACGGCATTTATGGAAATAGACAGTGTTAGTAAATATTCATCAGAATTATTAGGTTTACAAATTGAAGAAAGTACAGAAATTTATAAGGTACTAAGTCATTTAACAGGCATCATCTATGACCAGATAGCATCTATTAAGCGTAATATGGAAGTTATTGGGCAATATGATATGATTTTTGCAAAAGGGAAGTATAGCAAGGCTCTAGAGGGGAGAAGTCCTAAGCTTAATGAACATGGTCATATTGTGATTAAGGGTGGGCGGCATCCACTTTTGACTGGGAAGGTTGTACCACTAGATTTTGAAATAGGCCATAACTATAGAGGCTTAATGATTACAGGACCTAATGCAGGGGGCAAAACGGTTGTACTCAAAACAGTAGGGATACTGACGCTTGCTATGCAGACGGGCCTTCATATTCCTGTCCAAGAAGGGACCGAGATGTCTGTATTTGATAGGGTATTTGTAGATATAGGTGATAATCAAAGTATTGAAAATGCCTTAAGTACATTTTCATCTCATGTGAAAAACCTGTCGGGGATTATCAATCAGACCAATCCCTCCACATTATTATTATTCGATGAAATAGGAAGTGGGACAGAGCCGAGTGAGGGTGCTGCTTTGGCGATAGCTATATTAGAAGGACTCTATCATAAAGGGGCTATCATGGTGGCAACGACTCACTATAATGAGATTAAGGATTTTTCAGCTAAACATCCAGACTTTGAGAATGCGGCTATGCAGTTTGATAGTGAAACACTTGAACCGCGTTATCAGTTGTTAATCGGTAAATCAGGGGAGAGCAATGCCCTATGGATTGCTAGAAAGATGGGGATTCAGCCAGAGATTCTTAAAAATGCAGAGAGTTATATGACGGCTAAAGACTATAATTATGAGACAGTTAAAAATCATAAAGTACGCCAAAAACAAGTGCAACATATAGGTCAAACAAGTCAAAGAGAAGCTTTGCAAAAAGGGGATAAGGTACGCCTATTAGAAAACCAGCAAGAAGCTATTGTCTATCGCCCAAAAGATGACTACAATGGACTGGTTGTTTTTTATCAAAATGAAATGAGAGAAGTGGATGAAAAGCGTGTGAAGTTGCTCATTAGGGCGACGGATCTTTATCCAGAGGATTATGACCTAGACACACTTTTTAGCAGTTTTAGAGAAAGAAAGTTAGAACATGATTTACAAAGAGGCTCAAAAAAAGCTCTCAAAAAACTATTTAAAGAAAATAAATCAAAATAAGATATCAAATATAGGCTGTGTGCTGCATAAACGAGGAGGTTATGCAGCACACAGCCTTTTGGCTTTAGTGGTCTATCCAATCACGTGAGCGAGAGGTGGCTTTGTGCCAGCCAGATAGAAGAGGTGTACGGGTAGAATCTGACATCTGACAAGTGAAACTATGGGCGAGTGCCCAGTTGGTTCGGGTATCGGCACGGTCCTTCCAGTAGCCGACAGCAAGGCCTGCTAAGTAGGCAGCTCCGAGGGCGGTAGTCTCGATCACTTGTGGACGGTCCACTTGTACACCCAGTAGGTCAGACTGGAACTGCATGAGGAAGTTATTGGCACAAGCACCGCCGTCTACTTTGAGAGTGGTTAGTTTGATTTTGGAGTC
>JBOFEH010000041.1:0-46640 GCA_051647765.1 Cellulosilyticaceae bacterium
GTAATGTTCTGTTTAAAATAGCTTTCTTTTCTTCCCATGTGTACTTAGTTGGTGTTCCCATGATAGTCTCCTTGATTGTAGTTGCTTTTATTATATAGTATAACTCAACTACTTACGACAACTATCCTACCATAGTGGGTTACAGCATAGTACGGCTTACGCCACTTTACTGTAACCTTTTTAACTTTTACCCTAATTTATTCGCTGTATTTATTACATCTAAGTAAGTATATCACTTACTTGTGATACAGTTCACCGTGCTATCAGCATCTACTACCTTTTTATATGTAAAAAACTAGTAATTTATCCTATTATCATATCTATACTTATGTTATACTGTTCAAGTAAAAATTAATCTAACCGTAGATGGATGGCTACGGGGGTTTTGAACGTTTTCTCCTCCTTGGGCTGTTGGTGATTCATTCATCATGGCACAAAGGGGGTGGTATTGGATATGATACTAATGATAATTGTAGTTTTAACTATTCTAGTTATTACTATTGTTTATGTTCTTAAAGGCATTTATATTAATAAATTTAACCTTGAAGGCAGTCTAAAAGGTTTTAAACTTAGTTTTGAAACAAAAAATGAAAAAGACACTCCATCCGGCAAGAAGTAGTGTCTATGTTCTAAATATATTATTTTCATAATCCAATAGCCCTAAAATAAAACAAACGTCTCACTTTAGGAATGCTTAGTAGTTACCAGCTACTGAGCATTTCTTTATATATTTCTATTATAGCAAATTTTTATCAAAAATAAACCCTCTTATCCCATAATTATTTTTGAATCAAAGAATCTTTCTTGAAATTCAACAAGAACTTTTATTTGCTCATGCGTATATCTATCTATTTGCTTACATACTACTAATTTCTCTTCCACATCATCTTTTCTTTTAATTATTGCAACGATATATCCCTCAAATTTTTCTAATGGTTCAAATTCACCTACAACATAGGCATCCACTTCTTCTCCATCACCTGCTAATGTATCTAGTATATAACCATAATTAATAGGATATATGAAGCCATGCTTTGGATGCTTGCTTCCTAGTGGTCTATCCATTGCTACTGTAACCTTTTTTCCTAAATATAACTCCATTGGTTTGACTCCATTCTTCTTAATTTTTAAAAGCTATCACTTACTTGTGATACGGTTCTCCTCACCTCGTTAAGTGGAGGTTTTTCACCCCTTTATACTTATAATAATTTTTATTTTAATCACTCTCCCCCACACTGAAAAGCGCGCTATCTAACTTATGTTAGATAACGCTTACTTTTATCAACTACATTTAATTTTTTTCGCTAAAATAACCCTTCTACTTCTCTAATAAAATTTTCCTTAGCCTCTTGAGTACAGCAATTTTCGACCCACGCTTCAACCATTACTTCCCAAACACTATCTCTGCTCTTTAAAATTCTATCGCCTAACTTAGAGCACCATTTATGATGGTCTTCTTCTTGAATTGCTTCTTCTAAAAAAGAAAACAAATCTCCTGCTCCTATTCCAAATCTTCCACTCAGTGAAGGCCAGCCTTTATCTCTAAGCTCACTAAACACCATTATTTCAGGAGCCAACTCCCCTGGCAATTTAATACATCCCATTGCATCTTCCATATCTCCATCTAGTACTACCCAAGACTTATTCGGTAATTTATTACCCTTACATAGTAATCCTAAACTTTTTAACACACTGGCTGCTCCTGCGGGAACAATTTGTATTTTAAGTAGCAATTCTGACTTATATCTTGTAATCAATGTAACAATTAATTTAGCAGCATTTATATCTTCACAATATAAGTATAATTCTGGATGATTTACCTCATCAATCCTGCTTAGTGCTAATCCTATACTTGGTGCATACACTACCTTCATCCCTTCGGTACTATCTAATAGCAGTATACGAGCCTCTTCTGGGACCTCCTCCAATATATAAGGACTATGTGTTGATAGAATAAATTGTATCTTTTTCTCTAAAGATAGGTCAAAAATAAATTGAATCAAACGACGTTGTGCTTTAGGATGCAAAGATGCTTCTACTTCATCTATAATAACCAATGAGTTCTTTGGAATTTCCTGTAATGCTTTCATCAAGTCTAAAGTGCAATCTTCACCAGCCCCTTGATGAAACTGCGAAAACTCTCCTATCTTTTCGTTTTTTAATATTCCAACAGCCTTGGTTTTATCAATATCCGTACTAGCAAATCTAGCTTGTGTATAATTTTTCCCCATAATCCAACCTAATTTATTTGTATACTCCTCATTTAAATCATTTGTTTCTACCTCAATTGTTTTTCTTTTTACAATTCTCGCATATCCAACTGTAGCATCTATTGGCAATGTCCTTGCCACATCGAAAAAGTATACTGGCCTACTTATACGTTTTTCAGGATAACTCCAATTTTTAGCCTTTGTCAATTTACTTGTTTTTTCACTATTTCCTTGCCTTATAAAGTATTCTAAACTCACATTTTTTACAGCATCCCATTGTGTATTAAAGAAAAAATTGGATGGATAATATGAATCTGCTTTTTCTTTTCCTACATATGCACAAGCTGCAGTCTTTAAAATAGTAGTCTTTCTACTTCCATTTTCCCCCACTAAAACAGTTATCGGAAAATTAAACGATATATTAGTATCTACTATCCCTCGTAAATTATTTATGGTTACTCCTTTTAGATACTGCGGCCATCCATTCCCTAAGTGCTGTTGTTTTATTTTATCTACTAAATTTTTATTCATGTCATCCCCCTTTTAAGATTATTATTGTCTCTTAGTTTTATATCACAAGCTTAATTCATATACCTCTTCTTACTCAGTTAAACTTTTTGCCAACTCTTATTAACTTTCTGATGAAATTATTATATATAATATCACAAAATTATATATAATAATATATATTCTTTCTTTAATACAAAATCCCCTTTTGGATTTCTGCTTTAATTCTTACCTAGTTTTATTGACATCATCTAACCTATATGATATATAATTATATTGTTGTGAATTGACGCTGGCGGCAGCGTGTGGTCAAGGCATGTTACTTCTAAAGGTGTTCGCGTTACTAATGATGCTTTTATTAACAAGGTCTTTACTATTTGAGATTCAAAAGGGGGTAGATAATATGAATAAAACAAACTTTAAAACCGCTTTATTTGTCTGTAGTGCTGAAACTTTTTGGGCTATTGGTTGTAGTGGAGTAGCAAATGCCCTGCCAGCGTGAGTTCATAACTTGTAAAAAAGCGTATTCTCTCCCTCTACCTTCAAAATCACAAGATTATTTATCATAATCTTATAAAATATTTTTATATCCCATAATTCAAAAAACTACTATAAAAGGAGTTATATATTAATTAATATATAACTCCTTTTATAGTAATTTTAGAACACCTTATTATATCCACTTCAAATACACTATACTACCTATATACCTAATTTAAAAAAACCTCCCCTATTTGTGATACGGTTCACCATTATTAATACGATACGCTCTATAAATCTGCTCTAGTAGCATCACTCTAAAGAGCTGATGAGGGAATGTCATCTTGGAGAAGCATAGTTTATAATTGGCTCTTGCTATCACATCTTGGCTAAGCCCTAGTGAGCCACCTATGATAAATACAATATGGCTATCACCTCTTAGGGCTCTATCCGACATAAAACCTGCGAGGTCTTCTGAGCTAATCATCTTGCCGCCTAAATCTAGAGCCACCACATAGGCACCGTCTTTGACTTGTGCTAGGATTTTTTCTCCTTCTTTATTTTTGATCATAAGCTCTTCTTTTTCTGAAGCGTTATCAGGTGTTTTTTCGTCTGTGAGCTCTATAATATTCATCTTACAGTATCTTGTAAGGCGTTTACTGTATTCTGCTATGGCTTGTACGAGGTATTTTTCTTTGAGTTTTCCTACACATATAATATCTATTTTCATGGTTTGTCCTCTTGTCATCTTTATTTTAAGTGTATAATCTACTTGATTATACACGACTGCACGGGTTCATGCAGTAATGAAATGCTTCGTAGTAGCACTTTCTTACAAGCTAATAAGATAAGCCCATACGTTATGTGTATGGGCTTATCTTGCAATGTGCTACTTGTTTATTGTGGTTTGTAAATATAAGGCATTTCTCGTTTATGTTGTGTATTACGGTTGGTTCTTGAGATGACTGCTAAAGACTTATCATCTGTTGTGCCTGTCTTAATGAATTCTTCAATAGCTTTGTAAGTCACGCCCATCTCTTGTTCGTCTGTTTGGCCTTCCCAAAGCCCTGCTGATGGTGCTTTGGTAAGTATTGGTGCTGGTACACCTAGCTCTGCGCCTAATGCGAGTACTTCTTGCATTGTGAGATCCCCTAATGGGTTGAAGTCATAGCCACCATCACCCCATTTTGTAAAGTAACCCATTGTCATTTCGCTAAGATTATCTGTCCCTACAACTAATGCACCTCTTGTTTGTGCAATAGCATAGAGTGTTGTCATACGAATACGTGGCTTGATATTGGCAATAGCCAAATCACCTAATGGGTGTAGTGGTTCTATTGTTTTTTTGAGTGTTTCAAAAGTCTCTGCAATATTAACTGTAATAAGTTCTACCCCAAAAGCGTCCGCCACTAGGCGTGCATGGTCTACATCTGATGCTAACGAGTGACACGGCATCGTAACCGCAAATACGTTTTCTTTGCCTAATGCTCTTACACAAAGTGCTGTGACAACAGCAGAGTCTTTGCCGCCACTTTCACCAATAACAACACTTTTGCAGCCAGCAGCTGCTACACGTTCTCTAATCCAATTTAATCTATGTTCAAGATTTGACATATTTTCACTTCCTCTTTTATCCAATATACTTTTAAGATATCATACAATATTTTAAGTTTCAACAATAGTATATAATCCCTTGATTTTGATGTACTCATAGACTTCATCTGGCACGAGATAGCGTATACTTTTACCTCTTCTTAATTTGCTCCTTAATAAAGTAGAGTTACAGTTACTCCTTATAGTGTCTTTTGCCTTAAGGAACTTGTCTCTATACCCTGCTATGACTTGGTCCTCTGCTAATACTTTTTCTAATGTATCCTCAGCCCGCTCAAGTATGAGTAATTTAAACTGCTCCAAAATCTCCTTATAGCCTATCCATGAGGTGATCTTCCTCAAATTATCTGTCCCCATAGTAAACCAAATCTCATGATTGGGATACTGCGTCTTAATTTTCATAAGAGATTCAACAGTGGTTAACAATTGACTTGAATCCACCTCAATTGTAGAGACTTCAAAAAAGGGATTGTACTCACACACTTTCCTCAGCATCTCCACCCGATACACTGCATCTAGCAAGTCCTCCTTGGGATAATGGTCTGATACAGGTAGGAAAAGTACTTTTTCCACCTCTTCATACTCTGAAACGACCTGCTCTGCTAATGAAAAATGAGAATTAGTTGGTGGATTAAATGCTCCACCAAATACCACAATAACGCCGTCCACATTACCCCTCCTAAAAAACAAAAGCTACATCACTAGTATGTAGCTTTTGTTTTAGGTTTATGTATGACTTTAAGCTGGCACCACTACTTGAATAGCTTGTGGCATGACCTGCATCTCTACTTGATTGGTTGTGGTGATTTCTCCATCAATATTGAGTTTAAACAATTGTTCACTCTCAATGGCGACCTCTGCTGCTCGGTACATCTTGACTTCTTTAATTTCATGATGTTTTGCTCTAAAAAGCTTAGGAAGCACAGATAAAATCTTAAGAAACTTAAGGTCTTCTACAAGATAAATATCCACCTTTGCATCATTTACCAATGCTTCTGGCGCTATCTGAATCCCGCCACCATAAAACTTCCCATTAGCTACCGTTGCCAGTAATATTTTTTGGTCACAAGCAAATTCCCCATCTATCTTAATCTTTAACTGAACACTTTTATGCTTTAAAAGTGTTTTAAATATACTAATGATATAGGCCATATCTCCTTTGATATACTTCATCTTCTTAAACTCTGTTGCATTAAATACCACCTCAGCATCAATCCCTACAGAAGCAATATTAAGAAAATACTTATGGTTGATTCTCACCAAATCAATGGTTTCTATTCGCCCTTTAAGTAATTTATAGAGTAACTCTTCTTTAGCGCAATTGGGATAAATTGTCCTTATAAAATCATTACCACTCCCTGTAGGTACGATGGCCAGTGCACTCTGGGTCCCAACCATGCCGTTGACAACCTCATTGATTGTCCCATCTCCACCTACTGCATAAACAATACATGTCTCTTTTTGAGTATATGCCCTAGCTATTTCTGTAGCATCTCCCTCCCCTTTAGTCACTTCAATGTGATAGTCCAAACGGCCTTCAAGTAATGGTTTAATCTCTTCTATATACGCCATTCCTTTACCTTTACCTGCTACAGGATTTACAATAAATAGATGCTTCATATTCGCCCCCTTAACTTGGCCCACATCTATATTATTATATAACTAACTATTTTTGTCTACAATTAAGAAGGATTCCTTGTTCATTCTCCAAAAAGCCAATATCTAAGTATTTGTATGCCCATTTGAGTTCTATATAAGTCGTACTTTTGTCCACTTTATAGTAGTTACTTGTATCAGCTAATATCATTTGATGATGCTGATCTCCATTCATAACGTGCACAACGCCTTTGTCATAACTTACTTGAAGCTGCGAATTAACAACTGGAAGTAGCTTTGCAGGCACCCAAGTTCCCTTACTATCTATCATGACGACTTCTTTATAGGGTTCTTTATTGATTAAAGCATCTTTGTAACTTCTATCTGATTTGATTGCAAATGCCTGTTTGCCCATACTATTCCAGCGATTCATCACCGTCTTTTTAGAATACTTCTCTCTCTGACCTGTGTAAGGATCATTCATATAAACATACTCATCATCATAGCCTACCATTACCAAGGCATGTTCATTTCCTTTCCATGTAAACAGTTCACCATTACTTGTATACCAGCTTCTTGTCAGTTTGACTGGAATCATATTAATGGTTGCCCAAATCATGACCGGACGAGATTCGTCTATACACTTAAGAAGCTCATCAAAGTCCTTCCCTGTCAAATCCTCCACTCTACCTGGCAAATAGTCTTCAGCCATTTTCATCATAACAGGTGCATATACTCCAAACCCTGATTTGCTAAAAGGACTCCCCAAAAACGCCTCTGCTGGATGTGGCCCATAAGTCTTCCCATTCTTATAATAAAATTCCCCCTTTGGCATATCTTTTGCAATCTGTTCTTTACTCACTTCTACCCCATAATACCTCAGAAGCATTGTGAGTGCAGTAGCCTCACACCCTGTAGGCATATTAGGATGTTGGTTCATAATCGGTACACCTTCTATCATGACTCTTTTCCCCTGTCCATACATAGATACACTTTGACACAACAAAAATACACACATTATACCCCAAAACAACCG
The DNA here is from genome assembly GCA_051647765.1 of Cellulosilyticaceae bacterium. GTDB lineage: Bacteria > Bacillota > Clostridia > Lachnospirales > Cellulosilyticaceae > JBOFEH01. The sequence continues at coordinate 7,441 of JBOFEH010000041.1, forward strand.
TTTCTTAATCACTTACCCCCTCATTCCCCTTCCTATTTTTGACATATACTCTTATCATATTTTATTTACCATATTTTGTAAATAGTTTTTCCTTTTTTATACATTTTAATTAGTTAGGCTTTTTTAAGTTTTATATTAAGTTTAAAATTAAGTAACAAATAAACTTAATGTTACAATTAGTTAAGCTTTTAGTTTCCAAAATTATTTTTATTAAACATTTTTTACATCTTTTTTCCCTTGTTTTACTAGGTTCTTCATCATTTTTACTATAATTTTCTTGTTAGTTTTTGTTTTTTTGTTGATTTTTTATAATCAATCTGATAACATAAACTTAAGTTAAATAAATTTAATTTTTCGTTAAAACTATTGTTTTTTACAATATCTTTTATACTAAAAATTACTAACAGGGGGTATTTACATGAAAAAATTCAAAAAAGTTGTTACTCTTGCAACTGCAACAGCAATCGCTATGACTAGCTTAGTTGGCTGTAGTTCTAGCGACAAAGGTAACACATCAAACAACTCTGCATCAACTAACACACAAGCAACTGAATCAAAAGTTAACCTTGATGGTTACCCAATTGTGGATGAACCAATTCAATTAACTGCATTTGCATTCGGTGAACCAGGTGGTGGTGAGTGGGATGATTACCCAGTATTTGCTGAACTTGCTGAAACAACAAATGTTAAAGTAGACTTTGAAACAGTAAGTGGTGACGGTGCTACTGAGAAACTTAACTTAGTATTAGCCTCTAATAAATTACCAGATATGTTCTTCTCTGGTCTTAGCTCATCAATGATTAACAAATATGCTGCTATGGGATTATTTACACCATTAAATGATCTTATCGATAATTATGCTCCAAACTTCAAAGCTTTATTAGAAGAAAGACCTGACATCAAAAAAGCTATTACTATGCCAGATGGTAATATCTACTCTATCCCTGCTGTTAATGCAGATGCTGGTCAAGCTACAACTCAGCTTTGTATCAACAAAACTTGGTTAGATAACCTCGGTTTAGAAATTCCAACAACAACAGATGAATTCTATGAAGTATTAAAAGCATTTAAGACACAAGATCCAAACGGCAACGGAAAAGCTGATGAAATCCCAATGTCTTACGAGCCAGTACCACCTTACGATGTATGGAATGGTGATACAGGTCTTAGTGGTGCATTCGGTGTTGTAACATTAATTGGTAGTATGATGGTTGGGGACAATGAACTCATCTACACACCAGTACAAGAAGGTTACAAAGAATACATCCAATGGACAAGACAACTTTATACAGAAGGTCTTCTTGATAGCGAATTATTCACACAAGACCACAATATGTATATGGCAAAAAGAGCTTCTGATTACTTAGGTGCATACTTAACAAATGGACCAACTAAAACAGAAGGTATCGAATGGATTGCTATCGAACCACTTAAAGGACCAAACGGTGACCAATTATGGTCTCAATTCGATTACGGTATCGACAAAAACAGAGCAATCATCTCTGCTTCTTGTGAAAACCCAGATGTTGCAATGCGTTACATCGACTCATTCTTTGAAAAAGAGCATTCACTTAAATTAAGACATGGTAACAGACTTGAAGCAAGAGATGGCGGTAAATGGGAAATCATGCCTCCAACTCCAGGTAAAATTTCTGAAGCACCAGGTCCATACGTTCCAACTATTGAAACTATGGAAATGCGTGATAACGACCTTATCTTAACAGAAGACGGTATGGCTTCTGATGCTAGACAAGATATGTATAGACCATACTTTGCACCTGCTATTCCAAACATGACTTTAACAGCTGATGAGTCAAAAGAACTTTCTACTCTTCAAACTGATTTACAAAACTACGTAAATGAGAAAAAAGCACAATGGACTACAGGTCAAGCTCCTATCGAAGCTGAGTGGGATGCATATGTTGATACACTTAACAAAATGGGCTTAACTCGTTACATGGAAATCTACAACCAAGCTTACCAAAGATTCTACTCAAATTAATTTGTTGAATACATAAATGTCAAAAGACAGAGGCATAACCAAGTGGTTATGCCTCTGTCTTTTAATTTTTTAGAAACTTTAATCTCCAATCAATTAATTAGTATATATTCTCTTGGATAAGGTTTGGTTGCTAAAGGTATATTCTTCTCATAATCCTTATGCTGAGAAACTAAATAACCCGTTATTTTGCATGAATCCATCAAGCTTCTGATATACCCTGTCACTATCATATTCTTCTTACCTTCCCTACTGTGGGTAATCTTAACAACATCACCTAATCTTAATTCGTTCTCACTTCCCACAGTTTGAGGCATACACAAATCCCATGCTCCTTCTTCTAAACATCTTAGGACAAAATCCTTACTCTCCTCTTGGGATTCTTCACTTTCCAAAGGCTCTAGCACCTTTTCCAAGGCATACTCTATAGCCTTTTGCCGATTATAATGCCCACCCTCATCAATGGACTTGACACTATACGCCTTTGTATTTTCTTTTATTGTACTTACTTCGTCTAAATAAAGCTCTTGTGCTTGCATTAGCGTTTCAATTCTAAATACTTTTTGATAAGTCAGGAGTGTATCCACGAATTCTAATGTTGTTAAATGCTGCTCAATGCACCATCTCCCTCTGTGTCTATACAGAACAATCGTATGTGGGATCTCCTTAACAAAAGTTATCTCCTCCGTACATCTGTACTTTCTAGACTCGTCCGTGGTAAGTGTGACTCTACAATGCTCATTATGTATTTCAACTTCTTTAAACTCTATATGCTGTTTATATGTATCAATACGATATTCATGCCCCCACAACATACACTGTCTGACATATGTACTAACCTCTAGTTTATGCCGTTCTAGTTCTTCTTTGCTAGCAGGTGTGTTACGAAAAAAAACTTCTAACTCTTTTGTGTCACTTTGCAGTTTTCCTTTTATCCTACATCTTGTCAATAAGTAATCCTCAATAAACCCTTTAATTCCATCTATTTCTTGGCTAAATTGTTTATCATCCATCTTATCACCTATTTCTAAGTTTATTACTTAGTATATGACTAGTCCTAACAAACAATACTTTTATTTCGCCAACTTCCTCTTTGCCACCTGATATACATGACAACCCCTCTCACACATTCATCAAGGGCCATAGCAATCCATACCCCTATAATGCCCATTCCCATACTAATTCCTAAGACAAAGGAGAGCACTGTGGCAATTCCCCACATAGAGATAATCCCTGCAATAACAGGAAATTGAATATCTCCTGCTGCATGCATCGCACGAATAACAATCATATTAATACATCGTCCTATCTCTAAGAAAATCTCAACCAGCATAATACCCTTACCTAGTGCGATGACTTCTGGGTTATCTGTGAATATCCCAAAAATACTATCACTAAATACAAACAATAGAATAGACATCAGTAGTGTAATTCCCATTGCAGGCCATAGACTTTTGAGTGTTCTCTCCTTGGCGCCTTCATAATCGCCAGCACCTACCATATGTCCTATAATAATCTGATTTGCACTTGATACAGCTGAACCATATAGGAACGACCCCCATGCTAGCATCCCCGCATAAACTTTGGTCGTTACAGCTGTCGTTCCCATCATATTGACACACATCATAATCACCATCTGAGAAGCACTGTAGGAGATATTTTCACCAGCACCTGGAAGCCCTATTCTTAGTAAAGATTTGAGTGTATCTACCGGGAATGGTCTCAGATAACTCAGTGATACTTTAGCCTCTATCGTCCTGTTAAAGATAATAATAAGTGCAATAAGACCTATCAAACGACTGACTACACTCGAGATCGCAACACCCATAATCCCCAGCTGTGGCACCCCAAATAGCCCTCCAAGGAAAATAGCATTTCCTATAATATTAATCACATTAATCCCTATAGATATGTACATAGACTGCTTCATCAGTCCATTACTTCTAAAGATAGCCGTTAATGACATATAAGCCGCTTGTAAGAAAGTAAATGCCCCTACAATATTAATATACACTTTTGCATCTGCGTACAACTCCTGTGGCAAACGCATCATAGCAAACATCCCATCACTTAAGAAGAACAATGCCCCACTAATAACGACCCCAAATACCACATTACATATAATCGATACAGAATAAATCTCTGATATCTTTTTATAGTTTTTGGCCCCTAAATATTGGGCAACCATAATCGTTGTGGCCATAGACAAAATATTAAATGTAATCACTAATAAATTCATAATCTGATTGACATTCCCTATGGCCGCTACTGCTTGGTCTGAATACCTACTAATCATAAACTGGTCTACATTCCCTACCAGCATCTGCAATAATAACTCTACAAATATAGGCCACGTTAGTAGAAATAAAGAAGTTTTTCCATCAATTACTCTTGTTTTACTCATCTCGTCACTCTTCCTGTCATATGTAATTTAACAATCTTTTCTATTATATACTAAGCGGATCTTAGATAAAATTATTTCTTATATTTTATGTTTTTGTCATATACCCATACCCCTAGTGAATATACTCTACTATATTAGAAATTCATTCTAAAGAATCAAATTCAAGGGGGATTAAAACATGGCAAAGAACAAACGTGGTCATTGGATCAAAAAAGAGAAAGGGTGGCGTGGGACATGCCCATTATGCCAACGTACAGGGGTCAAATTACTTTGGGAAAAAGACAAAACTAAAGTTTGTAAACAATGCGGTAATTAATGCAAAAAGCGATAGGCCATACGGCCTATCGCTTTTGATATTTAACTCATTCCAAATTTGTAGCCTACGCCCCATACCGTAAAAATATAGAGCGGCTCTCTTGGCTGATCTTCTATTTTTTCTCGTAGTTTTCGTACATGAACCATCACCGTATTATTGTTTTCAAAATACTCTTGTCCCCATACGCGTTCATAAATTGTTTCGGTCTTAAAGGTAATGCCCTTGTTGACCCACAGAAGTTTGAGAATACCATATTCTGTTGGTGTTAAGTTCACCTCAAGTCCTCTCTTATAGACTTTGCCACTATCTAAGTCTATTTTCAAATCATCCTCTTCTAAGACAGTACTCTTTTGTTCGCCGCCGCTGAGCTGATTGGCACGTCTTAGCTGCGCTTTGACTCTTGCAATAAGCTCTAGAGGATTAAAAGGCTTAGCCAAATAATCATCAGCACCTACAGAAAGCCCTAGTATCTTATCAATATCCTCAGTCTTAGCTGAAAGCATAATAATAGGCACATTATACTGCTCCCTAATTTTCATACACGCATCCACCCCATTGACCTCTGGCATCATGACATCTAGTACAATCAGATGATACGTATTCTGACCAACCTTTTGAATAGCCTCTAACCCTGTAGCCGCTAGGTCTACCTCATAGCCTTCATTTCTAAGATAAATCCCCACCAAATCTCTAATATCTTTTTCATCATCTACCACTAAAATTTTATAGCTACTCATTTTTCACCTATTTTCTGAGTTTGATATTAAAACTAATTAAATCATCCTTAGCCTGCACCCAAATCTGCCCCCCATGAAGGGTAACAATATTTTTGGCAATAGCAAGTCCTAACCCACTACCACCAGTCTCACTATTACGAGACGCATCTGTACGATAAAAACGGTCAAACAGCTTGTTAAGGTCGCCCTCTGGTACATGCTCACATTGATTCTGCACCGCAACAATCACATGATCGCCATCTTCTGCTACTTGAATATGCACATCCGCTCCCTTAATAGAATACTTAATGGCATTTCCTATAAGGTTCTCAAAGGCCCTCATTAGCTTCTGCACATCACCGGTTACACGAGCATTTTCTGTATGAATATGGGTACACACCCTTATGTTTTTTTCTTCTGCTAATGGCATCAACTCTTCTGCTAATTGATTGAGCAAATGCGTCAATGACACAGATTCTAATTTGAGGTCAGTCTCTTGATTATGAAGCTTGGTATACTCAAACAAATCCTCTATCAATACCTTAAGTTTTTCGGATTTTTGATAGGCGATTTCCATATACTTTTGACGCTCTTCTTCACTGGTATATTTCTCATCTTTGAGCAGTCCCATATAGCCAATAATAGACGTAAGCGGTGTTCTTAGATCATGTGCAACATTGGTAATAAGCTCATTTTTAACTTTCTCAGCTTGTTTTTGGGCTTCAATCTGATGACGTATTTCGCTTTCCATATGTGCTATATCTGTTGCCACTTGCGCTAGTTCATCCTCACCTACTACCTCTACCTTATAATACAAATTCCCCTTAGAAATCTCTGTCAAACAGTAGGAGATATACTCAATGTATCTTATTTTAGCCCTAGTAAACCTAAAAATCAATAAGACAAAGGTAATCATACCTACTACCCAGCCTAATACAAGTGCCGTCTCCGAGTAGTATTCAACCATCCGCCCTCTTATGATGCTTTCATTAATAAAATAGCCTATTTCACCATTGACGATAACTGGATATACACTTGTTACTTGTTCATCATCTTTTTCTCCTGCTCGGCCAATAGCTTCTACCATGTTAATCGTTTGGACAAACCCATCTTGATAAATTGCTTGTCCATAACTATCCACTAAATAGGTCTGGGTTTGCATCACATAACCCTCTAATTCATACTTAGAACTCATAATAATCTCATTAATAGCCTGCTGTCTTGTCTCTTTGAGCAGCTTCCCAAAATTAAATAATCCCCTGACTTTTTGGTCTACCACTTCTTTGGTCCATCTATCAGCATCATTTAGTTTTTTGAGTTCGTCATACATCTTGGCAATTTTAGCACTATAATTTGAGGATTCGCCGTACTCACTGCTATATCTCTCATATAAGGCGGTATTCTTACTAACAAACCCATCAACGACTTGTGATATATAGTCCTCTAACTCTACCACAGCTTGTTGCTTATCAGGCCGCTCGATGATCTGTTTAATCGTATCACTATTGATTTCTATATCCACTGCTCCACTACTAAGGTTATTAATTTCTTGAACATACCGACCCAATCTTTCCTGTAGCATATTTCTGTTTTCTTCATAAGAAGTATAATAATGCCTCCCTATACCTGCACTTCTTCCAATCTGCGTCATAGCAACACCTAGCACAGTAGCCATTACTAATGCAATGGCTACTAAGGTTACTATTTCAAGTTTTATGCTCTTACTGATTTTAATTTTTATATCTCTATAAAGCTGAAGCACCTTCACCCTAAATGCCTCAATTCGTGGCTTTATTTTGATTCGAACTTTCTTTTTCATAGCACACCCTCCTGAAGGAGCTCAAACATTTATCTACCTTCTACAATATAGATTTCACCTTCAGTGTTTTCTACTAGTATTTTTGTAGCACTATCACCATAAGTGACAATCTCGTTATTTTGGTCAAATCGTTTTTCTAACACTTGAAACTCTGAGTAAATGTTGGAATCCTGAATATCACTATATTCATCTCTATACTCATCTACCTGTTCTCTTTTAATTAGTTTAAACCCTGTGATGTCTTTTGGCAAAGCTAAATTAACTGTATCTGTCTCACCAAGTATATTAATACGTGCTGGTGCTGATATTAAATCCATTCTTAAAGTGCCGCCCATAGTTGTCACATCTATATTATTATACTTACCATTTAGAACAACCTCTTGCCCATTTGTATAATAGTTACGACCCATAATCTGAATATTAGTAGGTATTTGTGAGTCTACTCTCATTGTCCCACCTTTTTGGTCATAGATTTCTATCTCTTTGAATTGTCCTGATAAATTCACATGATATGGCCCTTCTAATACGACATGTGCTGGACTCTGACTATCTATTCTAACATTCCCTGCTGATTCTTGCTTAATATTGATTTTTTCATAGTTTCCTGATAAGTCTACATCCCCAAACCCTACATCAATGGCTACATCTTTGATATTAGTGTGGTCAAGTTCAAACTTCACTCTATCATAGTATCCCTCAGTATTGATACTAAGTTTATCCATATCTTGCTGCGCTAGATAAATCGTTGCCTCTTCTTGTCCTGGGCCAAAAAACAACCCTAGAGAACTACTTTGCACACGACTTAGGCTAATATATGTGCTATCTCCCTCTTCCCTTACTTTCATATCATAAGTAGGTTCTGCCACAAACACACCTAATGAACTACTTTCTAATTCAATACGAGGTTGTCCTTGTGTCGCACATACTTTAATTGGGATGTTTGCATCAATATACACCTTCTTGAGTGCTTCTTTTTTAAGCTGCTCCGTCTTAGACACTTCATAGTGATTAATATCTTCTTTAAGTACATAACCAAAAGAAGCACTCGCTCCAACAATACTCACGCCTAGCATTAATACAAATCCTATTAATAATTTTTTCATCCTATAACCTCCTCTACATCCTTATATCGCCATGCTTTATATTTACCCATGCATACACGCCATAATGTTCTTATAATCCATGCACATAACGTGATTGTAATTCCAGCTACAGAAACACATCCCATCATCACAAACAAACTAAGAAGCCCTAGGCTCATCCAGCCTCCACTAAATAGAAATACCGACACGACAAGTGCCCCAATAGCTCCTATAGTAACCCCTACTGTTCCAACAACAACAGCTACACCTAGCCCACTAACTAAAATAATACTTCCTAATACGACTGGTGCTAAGAAAAGGATTGCAAAAAACACAAGAATTGTCTTTAAAATAATCCTTGCAAAACTTTTACTTTTCTTACGTTCTTCTCTTTCTTTTTCTGCTTTGTACTTAGAAAAAGAAGTATCTTCTTCAATCTCAATGATTTCTACGTCTTCATATTCTTTCATCAAAATCACTCCTTCACACATTTTCTTATGATACACTTAGTATACGTAAAACTTCTTAACTTCCCTCTATAGCAACTCTTAATTTTTCTTAAGATTTATCTTATCTTTTGTCACAAAAAGGAGGCCCCAAAACCATGACCTCCTGTTAGAACACTTATTTTTTGAATTTATAGTAGTACTGAGTCGTATCATTATCAATAGCTTTAAAGACATATCCTTCCCTTTGATAATATTCTATAATCCCTGGTAGTGCTTGATACGTACTCTTATTACTAGAATTACAATGAGCTAATATAATTCTTGTTGTACTATCTCCCTTACACTTTTTTGCATTATTTACAAGTTGACTTGGTGCTAATCTCGGATTAACGCCATCTTCTAGATTGACATTCCAATCAAAAATCTTATACCCTTTGTCTGTTATCTTCTCAAAGAAGCACTGATTGAGTCTCCCTGCACTGCCTCCCGGAAACCTAATGGCTTTGATTTCTAGATTTTGACCAAGTACCTCATTGATGGTTTGCTGAGTCTTATCCATTTCCTCAATGAAAACATCATACCCACTATAGACCCTTTGATAATTATGGCTATAGGTGTGAAGTCCTATACCATGACCTTCCTCATACATACGTTTTAAGATAGTTTCCCGTTTAGGTATTTCTTTTCCTACAACAAAAAAAGTCCCTTTGATATCATACGCTTTGAGTACATCCATAATCTTTTCTGTTACACCTGGCGTTGGCCCATCATCAAACGTTAAGTACACCACTTTTTCCTTTTTGGCCTCTGCACCCATATGTTCTTCTACTGCCATCTTCATATGAGGATCTACTGCATATAGGCAGATACTCCACATAAGCATAGTTATTAGAACTATACCACTCCATTTTAAGGCTTTAACTTTCATGAACGCCCTCCTTATGTTTTTATCTTTATTATCTACAGCTTTTAAAAATTTATGAAACTTACAAAACAAAAGTATAACTGCCCTATATTATTCATATTTTAAAACATGCCCTATTTCATATTTTTTATTATTTATTAGATAATAATTATTATTGTTTATTATTTACTTTAGAAATGTTACAATAAAAGAAGTTTCCATATGAAAGGAGTAAAAAATGAAAGAATCACGTATTTATCTTATTAAAATTATTACTGTCATAACGTTTTTACTTATCACTAATATTTATGTCATAAGCCGTAGACCAACTTCATCTACAGTATTTAACAAATCAGAACTTGTTGTAGGTATGGAACTTAAGTTTCCTCCTTTTGAAACAATTGATGCGAAAGGCAACCCCACAGGTGTCTCTGTAGAATTAGCTCATGCAATAGGTGAGCAGCTAGGTATTCCTATTACGATTAAGAGTATTGACTATCCAAGTCTTATCCCGGCTCTTCAAAGCCAGAACATTGATATGATTATTTCTTCAATGACCATTACCGAGGAGCGTCTCCAAAGCATTTCTTTTTCTAACGAATATGCCAAGTCTGACTTAGCACTACTACTCCATCAGTCATCTGACATTGATCATTGGTCTTCACTCAACAGCCCTAACATCACTGTTGCAGTCAAACAAGGTACGCTCGGGGCCTCTTGGGCAAAAAAACACCTTCCCCTAGCAACACTCAAAGAATTTAGTGAGGTTTCTGCTGCAATGTTAGATGTGAATAATGGCCTAAGTACTGCTTTTATTTACGATCCGCTCAGCCTAATCGAAGGTAGCGTTAATCTCACACAGACCAAACTACTATTAGAGCCTCTACCTGATGTACAAGGCTGGGGTATTGGTATTCGCAAAAATGACACAGACTTACTAGATGCTGTGAATACTGCACTTCGATCTATTAAATCCTCAGATTTCTTTGATGAAATGCGTGTGAAGTACTTACAAGAAGATGTCAAAAAATATGAGTCTTACGGACTTAATTATCTATTTTAGGAGGTGACCTATGACGATTTCTAATCTTAAAAAGTTTTATAATGGACTACTGGTATTTGGGGTTATTAACTTACTCGTTCTTTTTGTGATTTATCAAAACCCTGACTTTATATTTCATCCCCAAACACTTTTAGAATATGCACCACTATTATTAAAAGCGTATGGTCTCACACTTGGCATCAGTATGATTGCCCTTGTAGCAAGTTTTATACTAGGATTACTGCTCTTTTTAATGTGTATTAGCAAAAATCTTTTTTTAAATTATCTTTATCAAACCTATACACAAGTTGCACTAGGTGTCCCACTATTGGTTCATGTAATTGTCATCTACTTTTTCTTTAGCTCTGCTATTGGGATTACCAATCCCATCATTGCAGGAATCTGTATTTTATCAGGTTATATTAGCGCTTATTTTGCTAAGACCTTTGAAAGTGCTTATCTTGCACTGGATGCGCAGCAATTTAAGATCATGCACATCCTAGGGTTCCCCTACTGGGTACAACTAAGACAAATCATTATGCCTCAAATACTTAAGCACACCTTGCCTACACTGACAAGCCATTTTAGTTTGCTTGTCAAAAGTACTGCCCTACTCTCTCTTATTTCCGTGCCAGAGTTTACCCAGTACATCAATATTTTTAATTCCCAAACCTTTGCGTTTGTAACAGGCTATGTGACACTTGGTATAGGGTATTTACTCATCACCATTCCCTTAAGTATTCTCGCTAAGTGGCTCAGTAAAAAAGTGGAGGTACAACACTAATGCATATTGCAATCAAAAACTTAACCAAAAGTTATCATAACCAACATATTCTATCTATTGATGAGCTGATGATTGAAAACGTTCATTCTCTTGCACTCATCGGTCCTAGTGGCGGCGGCAAAAGTACACTGCTCAAAATACTTGCAACCATCGACACTGCCAATGCACAGCAATTAGAGGTTAATCATATCAATATTTTAGATCCGGCAAATCATACTGAGCACTTACGAAGCATAGGCTATGTCTTTCAGAGTAATAATCTATTTCCTCACCTGTCTATTCTTGATAATGTGACATTACCGCTTATTCATACTTATGGCATGGAGAAGACAGAGGCTATCGCCAAAGCGGATCATTGGTTAGACCATGTGAATATTCTAGAGCACAAAAACAAAAAGCCCTCACAAATTAGTGGGGGGCAAGCCCAACGTGCTGCCATCGTACGTAGCCTCGTGACTGGTGCCTCACTTTTGATGCTCGATGAACCTACCAGTGCATTAGACCCAAAGCTTGCCTATGAAGTCATGCAAACACTTCTTGCCATCAAAGAAAATTCTGATGTCATTCTCATCACCCATGAGCTCAACTTCGCTAGGAAATTTGCAGATTATTATCTCTTTATTGACGATGGCAAAATACTGGCTCATGGTCCTATGGAAACCCTCTTTACCCAAGAACATCCTATTATTCAAGAGTTCGTTTCTATGATTTCTTTTAAATAAACCTCAAACAAAGAGCCACCTCGAATTTCGAAGTGGCTCCTTGTTTTAAGCTGCTAAATAATTTTCCGTCTTTGTCTTAAAGTATCCTACTAATGGGCCTAAAAGAAGTACTGCCGATACCGTACTTAATCCAACAACCCCACCAGCTATAAGTCCAATCGTTACGCAGATTGCATCTGCACTCATTCTTACCCATCTATATGGTACGCCAGATTTCTCTGAAATTACTACAACGATAATATCATATGGTGCTAGCCCTACATCTGCACCTAAGTATAACCCTACCCCTACCGCAATGACTAAACACCCTACCGCCATAAGCGTAAAGTTTACTAAGAAACCTCCTGCTCCTGGTAATAAGGCATCTAATACAGGTGCAAACATTTCTATAATCGGTGCAATTAAAAACATATTGGCTAATGTGCCTATGTAAACTTTTGAACGATCAAAAATCAGTACTACAATCAAGATGACTACATTAAATCCACCTTGGAAAAGTGTTAAACTCATTCCTAATTTTTCACTAAGTGCAAGCGTCATTACAGTAAATGGCTCTGACCCCATTCCTGATTTTACAAATACTGCAATCCCAATCCCAATCAAAATAATCCCAATTAACATCAATACGTTTTTCTTCATTGTTGTATGTGCCATGTTGTCTCCCTTTTCTGTCCTTTAAAATAAGTCTATAATATTATACTTGAACTTTTTGGGATTTTCTACATTTTTTTAAAATAAGCACACCGACTACTACCAATACTACTGCTGACACACCCCAGTAGTATACATTCATATTACCCTTTGTAATCTCCATTGTATTCATTAGACTAGCTACCTTCCCATGTTCATAATGCATCATCCAAACAGCTAACCCATTATTTAAGAAGTGCATACACATGGCAACCAAAATAGACCCCGTAGTATATACGATATATGCAAAACATAATCCTAATAATGCTGTAGGCAGTATACGGATAAAGTCTATATGCATCAGACCAAACAAAACGCTACTTAGAATAATCCCTTTGACAACTTTACCCTTATCACTAAATGCTGTCAGTAAAAATCCCCTAAACAGACATTCTTCACATACGGCAGGCATTACAGCTACGAGTATTAAATTAATCAAAAAGCTACTCTCCCCAAAAAGCATATCATTGAGGGCCTGCATCGTCTCTTGATTTTGCGGAAATAATCGAAGCGTTATCTGATTCATCAGCGTAATCACAATAAATGTTCCTAACCATAGACACAGTCCACCTAATATACCTGTAAGTCTTGGAAGCTTCAACTTAAAGATTTGCTTGAAGTGTCCTTTAATATAATAGGTGATGAGAAGTGGAACTCCTATAATTATGGCTTGAGTCATCAAATTCCCTGCAAGTCCCCACTTTATCTGTGCCCACGTGCCTATATAAATACTTCCTAGAAGTACAATGGCATAGGCTGTTAAACCATCACTTAACCCTGGCAAACTACCTTTTTCAATATTACTGCGCTTTTCTAGAAGATTAAAACTCTTGCTATCTCCAAACAAAATCTCCTCTGAATTAAACATCTTAGACAGTAGCACCACCGCCAATACCACAAAAGCTAGATTGGATACCATCACAATGCTCATGAGTCCAAAGTCATACTTAAAGCTCAGAACAGATTTGATTAAAAGCGAGATATTGACTACTGGAATACTTGCGGTAACAGGTGTAAGCTCTATTGTCGGTACCATAGAAACATAAGAAGGCAACATCACAATAAGCATCAGTGGTGTCACGTAATTTTGTGCATCCTTAAAGTTCTTTGCCAAAGAGCACACGCACATACTGACCGCTGCGATGACCATGGCAAACAAACATACCGAAATGGTAGCAATCAGTAGCGGAAGAACCATCACACCCCACTGAATCTCAAATCCCTCACCCATGAGTCCTTGCCCACCTAGCATAAATCCTACTGTGCCTAAAATAGAAATCATATTCAGTATGGCTGTAACCACTGCACTCAGAGATACCGCTAGGTACTTGCCTATAATAAGCTCCAAGTTACTGATAGGTAGTGTGAGTAATGTCTCTAAAGTCCCTCTCTCCTTCTCTCCAGCCATCACATCAATAGCAGGATAAATACAGCCCATCATCACACCCACTACTAATATAAATGGCAGGAGCTGCCCGAGAAACGACCCTGCCATCTCCTCATTTTTAGCCACATTCACTTGGCTATACGTAATAGGCTCAAGTAGTTTCTCCTTATCTAAGCCTGCTGATTGGATATTCTCAGCCACTATTTGTTCCTTATATGTATCTAATGCATCTTCTATACGATTAGCTGCTGCACTCGAATCCGTCTCAGAAGCATTCATATAAATTTTGTAGGCTTCTTGCTGCCCCTCTTGAGTAGTCTCTAGATAAGCATCAATCTCCCCTTTTGCCAAGTCTTCTTCATAATCATTAGTTGTGATGATTTCAACCTTGCCTTCTCCCTCTTTAGCAGCTTCTAATGCCTCTGCCAAAAGCGGATTTACTTCTCCCTTGATTGCAATTTGAACTGTTTTTTGTTCCATACTACTCATAGCCACTGTCATAATCTGCGTGACCCCTATCATGAGTAGTGGATAGAGTAAAATAGGCAAAATAACCATCATAAATAATGTTTTCTTGTCTCTTGTAATATCAATCAGCTCTTTTTTGAGGATTTGCTTAATAATATACCATCTCATAAATGCCCCTCCCTGTCTGCTACCAATTTTATAAAGACATCTCTAAGGTTTTGCTGATTGGTCTGCGCCTTAAGCTCTGTCGGGGTACCTTGTGCAATGATTTCTCCTTTATGAATCATCAAAATCTTATCACACAAAGTCTCTGCTTCTTCCATGTAATGGGTAGAATAAAGGACTGTCTTCCCCCTCTTCTTCTCTTCTTTCATAAATTCGATGATGGCATGACTGCTCAAAACATCCAGTCCTAATGTCGGCTCATCAAATATATAGACACTTGGGGAATGAATGAGACATCTGCCTATAGAGGTCCGCTGGGTTTGTCCTGTAGAAAGATGCTCTATTCTATTATCAATAAACCCTCCCATATCCATAATCTGCTCTACCTGCTTAGTGGCAACCTTGGTCTCTTCTTTTGTCATACCATACAACTGACCAAACACCTCAAATAATTCTCTAGGCGATAGCCTTCCATAGAGCTTGGTGTTGCCTGATAAGTATCCGAGCATTCCTTTCATCTCATTTCCCTGCAACTGGCTATCAAATCCTCCAATCTCAACACGCCCCTGTGTCGGAGTCAAAATACCACCCAACATTCTAAGAAGCGTTGTCTTCCCCGCTCCATTTGGGCCTAGTATTCCATAAATCTCTCCCTCTTTGACCTCAAAAGATATATTATTAACAGCAAAAAAACTTTGTTTCTTACGCTTGTGACCTTCTTTAATTGTTTTTGTGAATGTCTTACTCAGGTGATCTACTTTAATCATATCTTCCCCTCCTTTTACGATTTATTATAGGTTAAATGTTTGTTTTAGTCAAAATATTAAGTCTATTATTTTTAAATTGTTGTTTATATTATTTTATTATATAATATTTTTATAACTATTTTTAATTTATTTTAACTAAAAAGGAGAGACTTATCTCATGTCTAAAAAGAAAAATATCTTGCTGATTTTTACGGATCAACACCGCGCAGACAGCTTATCTTTTTATAATCAAAATACACTCTGTCAAACACCAAATCTTAATGACTTAGCTTCAGAGAGTGTTATCTTTACCAATACTTACACAAGTTGTCCAGTATGCTCACCTGCAAGAAGTTCTCTACATACAGGTGCTTACCCTTCAAAAACAGGGATGGAAACAAACCTTTATCAAGCAGGTTCTCGTACACACGAAATCCAAGATTCTCCAAGACTTCTCAGCCGCCGTCTTCAAACTGTAGGCTATCAACTCGGTTATACTGGCAAATGGCATCTAGGTGTAGGCCGTGACAAAATGAACAACGAAGAGGGCCGTCATATCTTAGCAACTCAAGAGAGTGGTTATATGGATAGTGCGGCTTATGAAAACTACGGCACACTACCAACAGATGTTGGCTACATAGGAGATGACTTCCCAGGACATGGCTGTGGCGGTTGGAGATACCCTCAATTTTTAGACTACCTTAAACAAAATAATTTAGAACTTAAGATGATTAACGAAAACTACGGACAAAGGGCTGGGGACCACTCTACAACAGCAGAAGTTGTCTCACCTATCGAAAGCACTATTGAATACTTCCTAACACAACGTGCAATCGATATTATTGATGACTTTACAGAAAAAGAAGAGCCTTTCTTCTTCGCACTGAATTACTGGGGTCCACACGAACCATTCTTTGCACCAACACAATACTTAGATATGTACCGTGACCTTGAAATCCCACAGTGGCCAAGCTTTAATGAAGATGCTTCTAAGATGCCTCGTATCTACGAACTTCTTAGAAGACCAGAGCTGAGCTGGGACTTCTTCCAAAACACGCTGAGACACTACTACGCTTGTATCTCTCACCTAGATGCCCAAATCGGAAGACTCATTGACTTCCTCAAGGCCAAAGGCATCTATGAAGACACAACGATTATCTTCTCTGCAGACCACGGAGACAACCAAGGCTGCCACGGTGGGCTTGAGAATAAATCTTATAGCATGTATGATGACACTGCCAAGATTCCACTCTTCATCAAACCTGCTACTAAGGACTATAAGTGCTACAAACAAGATGCCTTCGCTTCAACTTGTGATATCTACGCTACGATTCTTGACCTTGCAGGTTATACACCAGACACTAGCTACGGCTTCGGTGATGGTAGACCACTGACACGCTTTATCACTAGCAATGATAAGACAAACTGGTCTAATGCCATCGTTACACAAGGCATGGGTGCTTTTGATATTATTACCACACAACGTATGTACCGCCAAGACAATTATAAGTATGTGTTCAACGGTGCAGGTGAAGACCAACTCTTCAATCTAGAGGCTGACCCACACGAGATGAACGACCTCATCAATTGCCCTGATCACCAAGAGATCCTACTTACACTTAAAAATAATTTTGCCGATTGGATGAGTGAACACGGTGACAATGCCAGAAACCCATTCTGCAAGATGAACCGTATCAAGGAATGGAAACTAGCTTAAACCCCAAAAGAGATGGCTTTTTACAATAAGCCATCTCTTTTTTAGGTTCTAAATATAATCTGGGCAATCTGATCTAACTTATCATCATCCACATTCATCCCAGCTGCTAGCTGATGCCCACCACCATTGTAATGGGTCTTACTCCATTCTCCAAGATGGATATTCTCCTTGATACTACGAAGAGATACCCTCCTCCCTGTAAAGATTGCAATTATATCAAGCTCCGGATACTCTTTGGCAAGGTCATTTCCAAGCTCAGATATATGCTGCTCTCCATACACCATACCAATTTGATAGCCACCTACTTCTAGCCTTTGAACTTGTTTCATCTTTCTCTTAATATAATTTTCTTTTGTATCTTTTAGAATTTCCAAAACACGCTTGTCTTCATCGGTAAATATTTTGCCTAACTCTAGTTTATGAGACATAGCCTCATAAAAGTGGTATAATCCTTCAAACTGTAACAAATCACTCAGCTGCCCAGATCTTTCTTCACCTTTTTCTTCCCATTCCCAAACATCATGAAGTCTCACCAACTCCACGAACGCTTCATGTATCACATTATGAGTAGGCTTTAGCCACTCCTCTATATACTGATAAAAGAGTTCTGTACCACAATGCTTAAAGGTGTCCGTCTCTACCTTAACTGTTGCCCAGCTATACTGATTGAGCATTAATCCTGTATGATGATGGTCTAACAAAACCACCTTTACATCTTGGAGCTGGTCTAACTGGGCGGCTATTTTTTCATTAACAGATACATCCGTAATAAAAAGATGGGTCACATCCGCCTCATGGTCCACCAAAAACTCCTTAACCCGCTCATCAATACTATTATTACTACAAAACTGCACATCGACATCTTTGAGATAAAGTTTTGCCAATATACCACATCCGACACCATCCAAATCTGTGTGGGTCATCATTTTATATTGTGCCATAACGCCCTCCTAAATAATAACGTGCTCACTCCCTTTTTTACTCTGCTCAATGGTCTTTCTCATCTCTTTTAAATCCGTCACCAACTTATTGATATATTGTTTATCCACATTATAGTTAAGGAAAAAACTCTCAAGGTCTACAGATACCAAATTAAGTGTCTCAGTAAGTTCCAAAAACTGCGGGAAATTGCTACTGTTCTTCGCATTCTTAAACTTCTTAAAATCAGCTTTGATAAATTCTACTACCTGCTGCTCATCTGAAAAGAGACCTTCTGGTAGTGGGTATGGCTTAATCCTTTGCAAAAAATACTTATTCTTGGTATTAATATTATAGGTATAGGATACCTCCAGATGATTCTCAAGCTCAAATGTAACAAAATACAATGCCCCTTTAACTCTCTGAATCTGTGTTGCACCTATATGCCTTAACCTTGCTTCTATGGTATCACCCTTAACTGATGTTGTATTCATTTATACACACTCCTTCTCTGATTCCAAATCTTTATCCAAATCTAAGCACCAAATAAATGGTTGCGATTATAATTGATAAAATCATCATAGGAAAACCTATTTTCATGTATCTTCCAAAACCTATTTTGTAGCCGTTCTTCTCACCTATAGTAGCTAGTACCACATTGGCTGATGCACCTATCAATGTCCCATTGCCCCCAAAACAAGCTCCGAGTGATACCGCCCACCATAATGGCAATACATCTATACCGGCCTGCTCCATGGTCAAAATCAGCGGAATAAGTGTGGCTACAAACGGAATATTATCTAAGAATGATGAGACGATTGCTGATAACCAAACCAATAAGACCATCATCATCACTGGTCTACCTGCTGTCATACGCATCAGCCCCTCTGCTAAGGCATGAATAATGCCAGCTTCTTCTAAGCCTCCTACTAATATAAATAATCCCACAAAAAATGCTATAGTAGGCCACTCAATCCCACACATCGTCTCTTCTACGTCTTGTTTGCCAACTAACAACAGTAATGTCGCACCACTTAAAGCAATAATACTAGAGGCTAAACCAAGTTGTGCATGAAGTACAAATCCCACTAATATGAGGCCCATTACAATCAAACTTTTAATCAGTAAGCCCGTATCTTTGATTGCCTTATTCTCATCTAATGACATAATTTCTTGTTTGAACTCATCTTTTACAACTAATTCCTTGCGATAAATCATATATAATAGTGGTAATGTAATCACTAAGACGATGATTGCCGCCGGCCCAGAGTTAAGCACAAAATCATTAAACCCAAGACCTGCTGCACTTCCTATCATAATATTGGGTGGGTCTCCTATAAGTGTCGCTGTCCCTCCAATATTAGAAGCTAGAATCTCTGTAATAAGAAACGGTATAGGATTGAGCTGCAAGATTTGTGTAATGACTAATGTCATGGGCCCAATCAAAAGCACAGTCGTCACATTGTCTAATACCGCTGACAAAAATGCTGTAATAAGAGCAAAGCTTATAAGTATTTTCCACGCATCCCCCTTTGCTTTTTTGGCGGTATAAATAGCTACATACTCAAATAATCCTGAATTTTTCACGATAGAGACTACTAACATCATGCCAATTAATACCCCTACCGTATTAAAATCAATATAGTTTACCACTTTATGAGATGGAATAATTCCCGTCAAAACCATGAGCATCGCCCCCCCCATAGCTACAACTGTACGGTTGATTTTTTCTGTCATAATCAGTATCATTACAATTATAAATATAGTTATTGCTAATATTTGTATACCATTCATATTCTCACTTCTTTCTGCCTATTCTTGATGTCTAATATTTTTATTTTTATATTTTATCGGAGGCGTTATACCATGAAAAAACTGTGCTACAAATCTCTAAAGATTTTTTGGGCTGACCTCAAAAAAATCGGCACCAATTGGGTAAGTCTTATTATACTAACAGGCCTCGTACTTCTCCCCTCACTATACGCTTGGGTCAATATCTATGCCGGCTGGGACCCCTATGGCAATACAAAAGGGGTCAAGGTTGCTATTGTTAATCTTGATGAGGGCTGTGATTTTCAAAACACGCCTATTCATATCGGTCAAGACGTTGTCTCTTCACTCAAAGAAAATCATAAGCTAGGCTGGACTTTTTTAGATAACGAAGAAAAAGGATTAGACCTTGTTCAAAAAGGAGATGTCTATGCCACTATTATCATTCCCAAAGACTTCTCTAGAAAAATGATTACACTTCTTGATGCCAAACCTATGAAGCCCGAACTAGAATACTATGTGAATGAAAAAATCAATGCAATCGCCCCAAAAATGACTGACTCTGGTGCAAATACACTCCAAAAAGAAATCACCACGTCTTTTGTAGAGACTGTTGCCGATAAAGTCATTGCTATATTAGGGGATGCTGGTATCGAACTAGACCAAGATTACCCTACCATTACACATGTGGAAGATATGCTCTCGACCCTTGATAAGCACTTCCCTGAAATAGAAGCTGGCGTCAATAACCTAGCTACTAAAGCAAAAGACGGAAAGATTGTTCTTAATAAGCATGATGATGAGTATATCTCACTTCAAAACACACTCTCTACACTCATTAGTTGCAACCAGCAAATAGATGAGTTTTTGGGAGAACTAGATGCCTTCTCCTCTGACTCTATTCCCAAACTCAAGGAGAGCCTCTCCCTTGCCCAAAATATGTTTATGGATATTGCTGAGTCCTGTAATAATCTTCAAAACACACTCATTACCGACAAACCTATTTTTTTAGGGGATATTGATACCGCCATCACGAACCTTGAAATCCTCAAATCACGAACCGATACACTCTGTACCCAAATCACTCAATTTGATCATTCTCTAGGTCAAAATGTTTCTACTTCACAAGATGCTATTAATGAAACTATTTCCTCTACTATTAATCTGCTGAATAAGCTTAAAGAAAACTTAGATGACCCTAGTAAAGTCCTTGAGATACTCAAACAGCTTGACACTTCTCTGACTACACTTACTAAGCAACTCGAATCCCTCAAAAGCCTCGTTACCCAAATAGGAACCTCTACTGATGACCTCCTTGCAAAACTTCAAGAAATCGCCAATAATCTCAACCTACTCTCACTGACTCCAAATGACTCCGCTCTGATTAATCAAATACTTAATGAGCTTAAGAACTACACCCAAGCCAGCTCCGGAGCGCCACAAGCTTTTGACTCTGCCAAACCCCTTGTTGCCCATATGACCCAATCACTATCTACACCTGATACACTATCTACTGAAAGCTTACAAGTACAATCAACCAATCTCAGTACACTCATTCAATCACTCCGAACACTCCTAAACACGAATACCCAAAATTTATTAACTATGATTACAAGTACTCAGGAACTCCTTATTGAAGTTCATAACAGTTGCAACACCATTGGTGATTTCATTACTTCTGCCTCAAAAGATAGTACCTCTTCTATCCAGCAGATTATTAACAACCTTAATGTACTCCAAGATACCCTAAACACAAGTCTTGATACACTCAAAACTTCTACACACTCCAATAGTATCTTATTAGAAAAAGACCTAGACCGTATTGCTACTAACCTTACCTCGCTCCAAGATAGACTTGGTGCTTTACAAGATGCCATAGCATCGGATACAACAACATTAGACTTACTGAACACCATATCTCTTTTGGCCTATAATATTCAGTCACAACTAGGTGCGCTAAATAACGCTCTTGATAATGATTTTATAGGCAATCTACAACGTAATATACTCAGCACCAGTGGATTAGTAGATAATCTCACCACACTCTTTACTGCTCTCAAGGAGGATCTTACTACCCTAGACCAATTTGCTAATACCTTAGCTAGCCAAGATACTATTCTCCTTAGTGACCTCAACACCCTACAAACTAAACTCCCTGAAATCAAGAAACTCGTTCATACAGCCAACGAAAAAGTTAACCTTCTGAACGGTGAAGTCAATCTCCAATCGCTTATTACCAATATGACTATGGATAACTCTGCAAAAAGTGACTTCCTCGCATCTCCTGTTGTTCTCAATAGCCACAAGCTCTATCCTTTGGCAAACTATGGGGCTGGCATGACTCCTTTTTATACCACCTTGTGTCTCTGGGTGGGTGCGCTCTTATTAACTGCACTCCTCAGTACCAAAGCCAAAAACGCTTCCTTTGAATACACTCCCATCCAGGAGTTCTTTGGCAAATACCTCTTATTCCTCTTACTTGCCATGCTACAAGGACTTATGGCCTCACTAGGAGATATCTTTGTCTTAGGCGTAGAAATCAAGGAACCTATTTTGTTTGTATTACTTGCCATCTTCTATAGTATGATTTTCTCAGGGATCATCTATACACTGGTTTCATTATTTGGCAATGTTGGCAAAGCACTGGGGGTTATTTTGTTAGTGCTACAACTAGCAGGATCAGGGGGTACTTTCCCTATTCAAGTTATTCCAGCGAGTCTACAAAAACTTAGCAAATTCCTACCGTTTACTTATGCTATAGGCGGGATGCGCGAAGCCGTGGCAGGTGTAAGCTTTGACAATCTCATGTTAGATCTAGGGATGCTTATTGTATTCTTTATTATGTTTATGATTTTAGGTGTCTTACTCAAACAAAAGGCCAATAAATTCCTTCATAAGTTTGCACATAAACTCGGTGAATCTGGCGTGATCGAACATTAATGAGAACAAAAAAGGATATTGCATTTTTGCAATATCCTCTTTTGTTTAGGCTTGAGATGCCCAATCTGCTGGGTATGTCACATATAAGAAACGTGCATAATCTGGCACTGAGAATTGAATTTTTGACCCTTTTGGGATGAGGATGAGTTCACCTGCATTGGCAGTTACTGTCTTACCACCTGTGTTGATGCAGAGTGTTCCTTCGATGACATAGTCAATCTCATCATAGTTGAGTGTCCAATCAAATGTGGTATGTTTCATCTCCATCATACCACACCCAAGTCTTGGGCTCTCTTCTAATGTGAAGAGATCTTTTGTGTATACGATATCACTAGGTGTTCCTGTATCTAACCTATCTGCTTCGCTTACATGAACTGTTTGAAGTTTGATAGATTGGACACCACTTGGCGCCACATCTCTAATAAAATCTACACCGCTACCACCTACTCCTGTAGCACCTGTGATTTTTTCTGCAATAATTTCACGTACAAGACGCTCTAACGTTGATTTATCAATATTATTTACACCCATTAATTATGCTGCTCCTTTCCCTGCTTGTTTGTTGGCTAAGAACATTGCCACAAGCACAGCTGTTACACCACCTACTAATTTTGCTACGATCATTGGGAAAATCATCTCTGAGTTAAACCCTGCAGTAAACCCTAAATGGTCACCAAATACGAATGCTGCTGATACTGCAAAAGCAACGTTGATGACTTTACCACGATTGTCCATATCTTTCATCATCCCAAACATAGGAATACTGTTTGCTAAGCTGGCTACCATACCACTAGCTGCTACCTCGTTCATACCAAGTACTTTTCCAAGTCCCATAAGTGGTTTTTTGAAGACCTTGGTGATGACTTCAACAAGTGGGAATGCACCTGCAAGTACGATTGCAATATCTCCAACTACCATTAAACCATCATGAATTGGATTCATGCCTGGAATAAGCACAATCCCTGTTAATTGCTGTACGATAGCTGCTGCAAGTCCAATAGTAATGACAATGACAACGAACTTCCCAAAATAAGTGAAGCCCTTAATCATTGCATCAGGTACAAAGAGTAGCCCTAGTGTAATAAGCACTGCAAATATAATGATTGGGATAAGGTTCATAATAATCATCATGATTGGGAACCCTGCCACAAGTCCACCTACAAATGCTCCAATTGGAATAGTGATAATACCAGCAAGTACACCTCTTGCAAGATATTGTCTGTCATTATCCTCTATAATTCCAAGCGCAACTGGAAGTGTAAATACGATTGTAGGTCCCATCATAGCACCAACAATAAGTCCGCCAAACAGCCCTGCATTAGGGTCAATAGCAAGCTCCATGGCAAGTGGAGCCCCACCCATATCATTAGCAAGAATTGTTCCTGCAAACATAGCTGGGTCTGCGCCTAATATGTTGAAGATTGGTACGACAATTGGCTTAAGTACTGTTGCAAGTACAGGTGCAAGGCAGATTACCCCAACCATAGCAATAGCTAAGGCTCCCATTGCCATTAGACCTTCTTCAAATTTTTCACCAATTCCAAATTTGTTCCCTAAAATTTTGTCTAGTGCGCCTAGCACTGCAAAAAAAGCCATAATATAAATAATAATTTCATTAATACTCATCTTTTGATTACCTCCATTTAGAGTGTTATTTGAGTAAATGTTTGGTCATCTCCTGACTAGGAGACGCTATAATAGATACAGTTCCTGTTTCACCTTGACTTAGGGTGGTCTTAGCTTCACTTAAACCATATTCTAAACTGCTTAAACTTCCTGTGATGATGAATACCATCTTGCCTCCAATAGCAAATGCCATCTGCATCTTTACAAGCATCACGTCACTTGCTTTAAGTGCTTTGTCGAGGGCTTTGATGCCCGCACATACCTTGTTGGTTTCCATGATACCAAGTGCACCATCGGCCGAATAGGATGTATATTTGTTTTTGAAACCATCTATTATGGCAGTACTCACTGCATGAACCATGAAATGGTCGACTACCGTACCTTCACCTATCTCCAATCCATACGTAATAGATTCATCAATTTCATCTTCATCACCTGATACAATCACAAGAAACTTACCTGGGCAAATTGTTTTGAGATAGATGATTTCTACACTTGCTTTCTTGACAAGCTCATTAGCAACCTCTATCCCCTTGCTAATACTACGAAACTCTAAGGCGCCTATGCTCTTATGCATCATCCACCTCTAAAGAGTCAATAATACCAACAATGGCGGCATCAATAGGTGCATTAGGTGCGCCCACTGCATGCCTTGCTGATCCACCTCTACTAATAAGTACCATATCTCCAACACCCGCACCCACATTATCGGCTGCGACATAAAAACCTTCTCGTTCTTTTTCCTTGGAGATCATAATGCTCACTATAAGAAATCTCTGCCCATTAAGATTTTCATTTTTTTTGGTAGCCCATACTTTTCCGATTACTCTTCCGATTTCCAAAACGCTTGCCTCCGTTACATACGCTTAATGACAAGATGATGCCCTCTGATATAGTCGCCTGCAAGAGGTGTTATAATCGCATTTTTTCTTACTAAGACTTCTGTTATGCCTTGAATATACGCTCTTGTTAAATCTGCTTCTAGGATAACTTTTTTGCTTTGTAAATTAATGCTCTCATGAGATCTTGTAACCTCTGGCTCAATAGCCTCTACTTGCTGCACTTTTTTGTAATCCGCTCTCATATCTGCCAGAACTTCTACTACATCATGAATGAGTCTTACACCATATTGCTTGATTTTGTTTTCATACTCACTATATACCCCATAGAGTGTCCTATGTGCTGTAGACTTATACCTTCTATAGGTTATTCCTTGTTCTAGTACATACACAGGCTTGCCCCTTAGTAATGCCTCAAGAATAATCTTGGCCTCAGGGGACTGTCCCATGCCTAGTGCCACCTGACTGATAAGGTCTATTCCAAGCTCTGTCACAATCACTACTTCTGCCATATGCGCTTCGTCATAAGATTGTAGAACATGATAATACTGTTGGATTTTCCCCTGATTCATATCACTTGATAATGGGAGTATGATTGCTGATCGTTGATCTGTTAAGGTATTTTGCTGGATTTGAAGTTTTTTGTAGAGTTCATTAACAATCTGTTCTACAAGTGCCTCTGTATTCATTTGAGAATCATACCCCAAGTCCCTTTGGTAAAGCCACATGCATTGGCCTCGTCATAATCTATGTGAATAAATGTTCTAAAGTCTCTACTCACACGTACCACCATATCATCAAATATCAATGGTCTCTCACCAAATATTTTCACCTTAACAGTCTCTCCATCGACAACACCTAATCTATTGGCATCCTCTACAGTCATATGAATGTGGCGTTTGGCAACAATTAATCCTTCTTCTAGCATCACTGTTCGGTCACCATTGGATACCTTCACACCTGGGGTCCCTGCTATATCTCCACTCTGTCTAACTGGAGATCTCACACCTAATACCATAGCATCTGTTAATGATACCTCTATTTGAGATGCTTTTCTAGCTGGTCCTAATACCACTACATTTTGAAGACTACCTTTAGGCCCTGTAATCGTTACACGCTCCTTACATGCATATTGCCCTGGTTGAGAAAGTTCTTTTACTGGAGTCAATTGATAGCCGTGTCCAAATAATGTATCTATATCCGATCTACTTAAATGAACATGTCTTCCAGATGCTTCTACTTCAATAAATACTTTTTGTTTGAGTTCTTGCACGACTTCATCTACTATGCGGTCTACTACTTGGTTCATATTGCCCTCCTTTCCTACATGTTTAATCTTTGTACTTATCTGTCATCACTTTGAACATCATAATCCAAAACAATGAGGATAGTCGATTAAATGCCTTGATAATATCATTTCTTTCTACCGCACCATACTCATCTTTAAATGCCTTGTAAGCTACAAGTTCTGTTTCTCTTGTCATCGTCCTTAGTTTATTGAGACTGGCTACAATTTCACCCATAGTATAACTTGGGAGTACATGTCTCATTCCAAAATACTTGCTAGGATGATAAGATTGCTCTCTCATATCTTCTGGCGTTAAACCTGCTACTGTAAAGGTTTCTATCCGCTCTCCACTTACTTCACATCTTAACAAATTTCTGATAAAGAGAATCACTTCTTGTAACTCTTTGACAAGCTTGTTCATATGGTGTTTTTCTGCAAGGAGTTGGGTACAAATAATATCCGCTTCTAGAGAGTCTATCCTCCCTCTTAAAGCGATTCGTGGATGGTCTTTGAACACTAAGAGATTGCCCCTAAGATGGGTCATATGCTCTGGCTTTTCTTGGAGCTTCATCCCAAATATTGTCTCATACTCAAACTCAGATACTTGGTCTGTTACTTCTGCTATCACAGCTTTTTCTGCTGCCTCATCCTCTGTATACTTAATTGTAATATTTTTCTCTGTTAAATAACTCTTAGCCGAGGGAGTGAGTATATCTTTTTTTGAAATTATGATTTGCTTGTCCTTGAGATTTTTGAGCTCGCCAACACGTTTTCTAATCTCATCTTCTGTTACAACACACATGGTTTCACCTCTATAGGGTATTCCCTATAGCATCTAGGCTATAGGGAATACCAAAATCTTTATGCTTGATGACCGTGAGGTAAAATCACATCTACTTCAGTATGTGGTCTTGGGATTACATGAACAGAGATAAGCTCTCCAACACGCTCTGCCGCTGCTGCACCTGCATCTGTTGCAGCTTTAACTGCACCTACATCACCTCTTACCATCACTGTTACTAATCCTCCTCCAACTTGTTCTTTGCCAACAAGTTGTACGTTTGCTGCTTTAACCATTGCATCAGCAGCTTCAATTGCACCAACCAAACCTTTTGTTTCAATCATTCCTAATGCATTTGTATTTGCCATTTTTAGTTACCTCCTACTTAAAATTAGTTTTTATGATTTATCTTTTGTTCCTATTTAGTATCATTGTTTTAATAATTTTATATTTAAACTATTACACAAGTTGCGCCATAATTTTTTTGACCAATAAGTCTACCATCTCATCATGTGACCCTGGTCCACTATGACAGCAACTGCCACCTGTACTTGGTGCACCAGCTCTTAATTCTTCGATTTCTCGAACGCCATAAGCCACGCGCTTGATATTGATTAGGTCTAGTGGGCCTACATTGTTGGTTGTCGAACTACCACCTACTGCACCGCAGCCAAGTGTCATTGCTGGGAAGAGATTTGTAGAACCTCCGATACCCCCTAATGCACTTGGTGTGTTGATGAGTATACGTGATGCTGGTATTTTGAGTGAGAAGCGTTTCACAAGTTCATGGTCATTAGCATGAATACTATAGGTATGACCACTACCTTCTAACTCAAGAATCTTGATTGATTTGTCTAATACTGCATCTACTGTATCTTCTATATAGAAGGCTAAGATGAGTCCTAGTTTTTCTCTAGAGTAAGGTACATCATGACCTACTCTTGATTCTTTTGCAATCAGCACTCTTGCGCTACTTGGAACTTGAGTTAGTCCTGCAAGTTTGGCTACGTGCTCTACACTTTTCCCTACGATTTGCGGGTTCATGCTACCATTTGGTCTGAGTACAAACTTTGCAAGTTGTTGGGATTCTTGTTCATTGAGCATATACGCACCTTGTGCTTTGAGCTCAGATACTACTTTGTCTTCCATACACTTTTCAATAATGATTGATTGTTCTGATGCACAAATCGTACCATTATCAAATGTTTTTGAATCTAAAATACGTTTGACTGCGAGCTTCACATCTGCACTTTTATCAATAAAAGCTGGTCCATTTCCTGCACCTACACCGATTGCTGGTGTGCCTGATGAATACGCTGCTTTTACCATAGCTGGACCACCAGTCGCTAGGATAAGAGCTGTGTTTTTGTTTCTCATGAGCTCGTTAGTTGCTTCGAGTGTTGGGATTGTAATAGTTGCTATAGCACCTTTTGGACAACCTGCCGACTCTGCTGCTGCTGAGATCACTTTGACAGTTTGTTCTATACAATCTTTGGCACTTGGATGTGGTGAAAATACGATACTATTTCCACCTTTGATTGAAATCATTGCCTTATAAATAACTGTAGATGTTGGATTCGTCGATGGTACAATACCTGCTACAACCCCTACTGGAATACCAATATCCATTGTTTTTTGAGTGGTATCTTCTGCAATGATTCCTACAGTTTTTTGATCTTTGATTGCTTCGTATATAACTTTGGAAGCAAACACATTTTTGATAATTTTATCTTCCCATTTTCCAAAGCCTGTTTCTTTATTTGCCATTCTAGCAAGCTTTTCGGCATTGGCATAACCAGCATCTGCTATTGCTTTTATGATACGGTCAATTTGCTCTTGGGACATTTGGGCTAATTGAAGTTGTGCTTTTTTGGCCTCTGCTAAAAGGTTTCGCACTTGTTGGATTGAAGCCAAATCTTTATCTGTTATTTCCACCTATGTCACCTTCTTTTCCAAACTGTATGATCATCTGAATCAGGTCATCTTTTTTGGCACCTTTGAGCTTTTTGGCTGATGCCTTGATTCCTAATCCACTAATTAATTTTTTGAGTTCTTGGTTACTAATCTTTGCGAGTTCTTCTCTTGTAAATAACTTGACGGCCTCTGGTTTAATTTGCTCAATAATAGCCACTTCTTCCATTAGCTCGTCATCATCTTTTGTTTCTCTTATGACCTTCTTAGGCTCAGTCTTTGGGAGCTTTGGCTCTTGCTCAGTAGTCTCTTCTTCTAGAATCTCAACTTCCTGTGGCTCTTCAAACACAGTTGGTATAATATCCATGACCTCTGGCTCTCGGACTGCTACACTAGCCGTATCCTTACTAACAGCTACATGACCTAGCATCCTAGCAACTGCAGGGTCTAGCCTTGGAATCATATGGACAGCTCTCACTGTCCCTATCCGCTCCGCTGCGGCCCCGCCTGCATCTACTGCTGAGCGAATGGCACCTACATCACCTAATAACTGAACTGTCATAATCCCACCATCAACTTTGGTTACACCCATTAGTCTTACATTTGCTGCCTTAAGCGCTGCATCTGCCGCTTCTACTGCAGCTACAAACCCTATGACTTCTACAAGTCCTAGTGCATTGTCCATAATCTATTAGAGTTCCCTAGGTGTATCTGCTACTGTTCTTACTGCTTGAGCAAATGCATCACAAGCAGCTTTACATGCAGACTGTGTTCCTGTTAAGAGTGCACCTGCAAAGTTGGTTTCTGTTGGTGGTCCGAAGAATTCTACCATTTGTACATCTGCCGCCTTAAGTGCTGCATCTAATGCATAAATGGCTTCAAGTGGTGGGGCTACAAGATAAGCTAATGGTTCCCCTTCTGGAATACCTGCTAGCCCTGAAAGGTATGTCCCTGTGCGTGATACGCAGTGTGCATAGAATACGATAGAGTCATCTTCGTTGGCACTTGTAAAGTGTGCGCCGCTTTCCATGAAATTAAGGGCAGCATTAAGTCCACTTCTTACTTCTGCTGGACTTGGCCCACCAATAATACCGATTACTTCTCCTGCTAGTTTTGTGGATGCATTGGCTCCACCAGCATACATTGACCTTGCATAAACAACATCTACGTCTGCATCTTTTGTTGCCTCATCAAGAGCTGTGTATGTCACATCATCCATATCAGATGTGATAATCCCTAGACTTTTGTGTCTATCACCTAACTCTAATTTCTTAGCAAGCTCTGGGCTTACATTTGAGATGATTCTTACTGCAAGTACATTTGGACGTATTGCATCTCCTCTCACAGTTTCTCCTCCTTTATTTCAGGTCAACACCTGATGCTTTTTTCTCAAGCATATTTTTGATAATCTCTGCGGTATGGGCACCTGCTTCAACTGCAGTTGTTCCGCCCTTATGAATATTAGAAATAACAGTACGTTTCGCTTCTGCTAAACCATGTTTTGGTTTGTAAGCAATATAAGCTGACATAGATTCTGCTGTTACAAGACCTGGTCTCTCACCTACAAGTAAACAAATAACATCTGCATCTGTCACTTCACCGACTGCATCCATTGCACCAACACGGCAGTATTTAACGAATAAAATATCATTAGCTACTGGAATATTGAACATTTTAAGACCTTGTTTGATTGCTGGTACCATGTCCTCTACGTTAGCTTCTACAGCTGCTGATGATAAACCATCTCCAACCATAATGATCACTTTTGGATTGGTTCCATAAGTTTTGCGAATCACATCAAGCTCTTTGTCATTGAAACGTCTTCCCATATCTGGGCGTGTTAAATACTGGTCTTTGCTCTCACATTTTGTTTGTACGAATACAAAATTATTACGTTTCACAAAGTCTTCATCTACATCTGAGAATACTGAATCTTGTGCAGCTGCATGGTCAGCACGTACACGTAATGCTGTAATTGTCTTGTACCTTGCACCTGCTTTGCCGATACCTAGACGTGCTGGGGTTTTGGCTTTCATCTCAAGATAAGCCGCTGCATCTACTGGATTTTTAACAAGTAGTTGTTTTTTGAGGTCGATTGCTGTGATATCTTCAAGACATCCATTAGAATCAACTATTGTATTACTGATTGTTTTGGTAATTTTTGAGGCAGCTTCTTTTACATCACTGCTTACCATTTGTTCTACTAACTGTTCAACCATTCTTTTGAGTTCTTGTTCAGTCATTGTCCTTACCTCCTATCCTAGAATAATGTAGACGCGTCGCCTGCTTTTGCAGTTAACTTACCTTTTTCATCAACAAATCCCATTTTTACAAGCCACTCATGGAAAGGTTTGATTGCTGTAAGCCCAAACATCTCTCTAAGCGCTGCTGTATCTTGGTAACCTGTTGTTTGGTAGTTAAGCATAACGTCATCACCATGTGGGATACCCATGAAGTAGGTACATCCTGCTGCTGTAAGCAGTACTGATAAGTTCTCAATGTCGTTTTGGTCAGCTTTCATATGGTTTGTATAACATGCATCACATCCCATCGGAATACCTGTGAGTTTGCCCATGAAGTGGTCCTCAAGACCTGCTCTAATAACTTGTTTTGAGTTGTAGAGGTATTCTGGTCCAATGAATCCTACTACCGTATTCACTACGAATGGTTTGTAGCGTTTTGCAAAACCATAGCATCTTGCTTCCATAACCACTTGGTCCGCGTTATGATGTGCTTCTGATGAAAGCTCTGAACCTTGTCCTGTCTCAAAGTACATAACGTTTGGTCCTGTAGCTGTTCCTTCTTTAAGTGCAAGGTCATAAGCTTCTTGAATCGTTGCTGCATTAAAACCAAATGCCTCATTGCCTTTTTCTGAACCTGCGATAGATTGGAAAATAAGGTCTGTTGGTGCGCCGCGGCGAATAGCTTCCATTTGAGTGGTTACGTGAGCAAGCACACAGTTTTGAGTTGGGATTTGGTATTTTTGTTTTACTTCCTCGAAGCGCTTGAGTACACGTGTTACACTCTCTACTGAGTCATCTACTGGGTTAAGCCCAAGTAATGCATCCCCACATCCATAGGTTAAACCTTCTAATAATGATGCTAAGATACCATCTGGATCATCTGTTGGATGGTTAGGTTGTAAACGGTTTGAAAGTGTACCGCACTCACCAATTGTTGTATTACAAGTTGCAGTGATTTTGATTTTTTTGGCACCATAGATAAGGTCCATATTACTCATAATCTTAGCAACTGCTGCAATCATCTCTGATGTTAAACCTCTTGAGATACGCTTGATATCTGCCCCTGTAGTTGCTTCATCAAGAATCCACTCTCTAAGGTCTGATACTGTCCAGTTTTTGATTTCATTGTAAATCTTCTCGTTAACGTCATCTTGGATAATACGTGTTACCTCATCCATTTCATAAGGTACTGCAGGATTGTTACGAAGGTCAGAAAGTAACATATTCGCTACAACTACTTTTGCTGCTACACGTTCTTCTGCTGACTCTGCTGCAAGCCCTGCTAATCTATCCCCAGACTTTTCTTCATTTGCTTTAGCCATAGCATCCATTACTGAATTAAACTGATAAGTATGGCCAAATAATTTTGTTTTTAAAATCATCTAAAAGCCTCCTTCCACTAATTAAAAACTAAAGTTTTGACAACAACAGGTAATACATTGCCCTCTGCAATGGGGCTTCCGATATCGATATAATCGCCATTATCTACCTTGACACTATCAAGGCAAATAACATCTTTTTGATACCCTAATCTAAAGTAAAGTGCCTGGCCTAATACCTTTGCCATATCCTGGTCCACAATAATAATCAGTGGGAGTTCACGTTCTATGAGTTCCTGCATACCTTCTGCAAGTCCCTCTGCATACTGCTCCACTTCCTTAAAGGACGGATTGGCCTTGCCATCTATGGCAATAGCAACTCTTTGGAGGTCCTCTTCCTCTAACTTAAACCAATTCAGCTTGTCTTTGATGGCAGCTGCAAGTACTTTAGCCCCACCTTGCTCATCTTCTTTGGCAAGTTTGAGTATAGGCAGATTCTTGATAGGGAAAGCGTTGCTGGTATAGGTAATCGTACTACCACTTACTTCTGTGGTATGTGAACCTGCACCAACTACAGTGGCCCTAATCGTCTCTGTAGACCTTACTAAGGTTAACTTGCTACACATATCTGATTGCTTGATAGCCTGTCCCAGTAATATTCCTATATCACCATACTTAAAGTAGTCATCTATTGGTCCATCATAGTAGATATAGTCTGCTACACCACCTGAAAATGAAATACACTGTATAGGCTCATCAAGTCCTATACTCTTGTTGGTAATAATAAGGTCAAAGAATTCACCTTTTGGTCTTAGTCCTACACTTTGTTCTAATAGAGATACCATAATATCTACAACAGGCATAATATTCGCTACTGTTGCTACCGTTCCTACGTCTAACCCTAAGTTTTTCTCCCTTATTATTTGAGCAATCTTAGGTGAAATATACGTTATTTTATTTGTATCTCTATCTATCTTTATAAGACGTCCGCCAATGTCTAAACATCCGGTCTGGCGCACATCTCCTCTTGTAAAGAGTGCTAAATTACTGGTACCACCACCAATATCAATATTGACAACGCTTGTGCTATGCTCCTTAGAATAGGTATGCGCACCTGCTCCTTTGCCTGATATAATACTCTCTAAATCCGGTCCCGCTGTGGCTACTACAAAGTCTCCTGCAAAGCCGCTCAGCGTACTGAGTACCTCTTGGGCATTTTGCTTACGTGCTGTCTCTCCTGTAATGATGACTGCTCCGATATCAATATCTTCTTTTGCTATACCCGACTTAGCATATTCCTTCTCAATAATCTTCTTGACCCCTTCTCCATCAATCTCTCTGATAGAAATAAGAGGGGTAAAATAAATCTCACTACGGTAGATAATCTGTTTATCTACAATAACGATTCTTGGAACACTGAAGCTAGAGGCCATATTTTCTATGATTAACTTAGAAAATATAAGCTGTGTGGTACTGGTTCCAATATCAATCCCCACACTGATTAATTCTTCTCTCATTGGCCCGCCTCCCTATGCCTTCTGATTTCCTAGTGCTTCGTCAAGGTAAGCAAATAACTCCTCTATCCCTATATCCTTGACTGTATCAATCTTAAAGATGCGGCTCACCCCCGCCATCTTTAGTCGTTCTTCTAGCCGCTCAATATGGACAGGATCTTCTACTAGCTCAATCTTGGTAATAATCCCAATAACCGACCTTGCAAAAGTCCCTGCAAACCCTGGTGCCAAATAGCACTCCTCTTCCGTACCATCCGCTACAAGTGCAATCACCTTGGCATCTACTGCCGTTGTAATCAGTGCACTGTAGTAATTTCTATTTTCAAGATACTCCCCAGGAGTATCTATGGCATTATCGTATACTTCTATTGATTGGGTTTTTTTATACTTAAGTTCTAACTCACTAAGCTTTTGGCACAGTGTTGTCTTACCACAGCCTGTCTTACCAATAAAAATCACACGTTCCATCAGGTTTTGGTAACCCTTGTACTTGCAAAACCTAGTAAGTTGCCTAGAACCTCAAGTATGTCATTTAGTGCTGCCTCTACCGAACCTACATCTCCAGTAATGACTAACGAACCACTAAACCTATCTATAAACCCTATAGATATATCTGCTGCCTTGCTTGCCACATCTGCCGCAATAATAGACCCTTCACTTGGTGTAATTGTCAAAATGCCTATGGCATCTACCTTGTCTACAATAAGTCCTAACTTCTTATAAATCTCTGCTGTAGGACTAGCTATAATATGGGCAAGTGTCACCTGTTTACCAGGTACAAACTCTTGTATAATCCGTTGTTTACTATCTTCTAACATTCACTCCGAGCTCCTTTTGGGTCCTACGAAATCTTCTCAAGGATTTTGAGGACATCAGCAGCTGTCGCTGTTCTAGGATTAGTCTTAATACAAGCATCTTCTAATGCCAGTTTTGCAATCTCTTCCTTTACGCTATTAAACGCTGCTGGTTCGACTTTGCACGCTCTTACTGTCATTGGCATATTCATGGCTTTTTGCATCGTCACAATATGATGAATCAAATTCTTAACGAGCATTCTTACATTGCTACCTTGCATACCAACACCTTTTGCCAGTTTGGCATAACGACTTGCCGCTCTTGTATGCTTAGTGTTATTGAAACCTTCAATCTGTGCATTGAACTCAATAACATGTGGCAAGAGCAGTGCATTGGTCCGTCCATGTGGTATATGAAGTTTACCGCCTATCACATGGGCAATAGCATGATTAATCCCAAGAGAAGTCAGATTGAAGGCAAGTCCTGCAAGGCAAGACGCATTATGCATCTTCTCTTTGGCCTCCATATCATTGCTATCCTTGTAAGAACGTAAAAGATATTCAAATACTAGCTCAACTGCTTTTTGAGCCAATGCATCTGAAAAATCCGTGGCTTTTGTAGATACATAAGCCTCTAATGCATGGGTTAATACATCCATACCAGTATCTGCAACAATAGCAGGTGGTACAGTTTTGACAAGTTCAGGGTCTAAAATCGCTATATCTGGCAATAATTCATCTGATACGAGCGGATACTTGGTCCCTTTTTGCTTGTCTGTGATGACTGCAAATGATGTTACCTCAGAGCCTGTCCCACTTGTAGTAGGCACTGCGATAAACGCCATTTCCTTAAGGTCACCTATTTTTTTGGCAAAATCCATAATAGCTTTTGCCGCATCGATAGCAGATCCTCCTCCTAATGCAATAATCACTTGTGGATTAAACTGTATAACAGCTTCTATACCCTTCACCACAAGTTCGATAGGTGGGTCTGGTACAATATCACTAAACACCTCATAAGTTTCACCTTTGAGATTATCTGTGATTTTAGTGATTGTCCCTGACTTCACCATAAAAGGATCTGTTACGATAAACACTCTTTTGCCTTTGATGTTTTTGATAGTGTCTAACGCATTTTGCCCAAACTCTATCTTGGTTTTGATTTCGAAAGTACTCATGTTTATCCATCCTAACAATGAAAATTTTGAAATTCTCATGTTTATGCTATGGAGTTTTTGCTTTTTTATACTGTTATCCCTTTATTTTTTCATGATATTGGATTAAAATGAAACATAATGAAACTAAAGAAACAGGAGAGATCAGTCATATGTCAACTGAGATGAATACATCTAACTTTATAAAAAACATCATTACCTCTGACCTTGAAACTGGCAAACATAAAGAAATTATCACTCGTTTCCCACCAGAACCAAACGGGTATCTTCATATAGGTCATGCAAAAAGCATCTGCCTTAACTTCGGACTTGGTGATGAGTTCGGTGGTAGAACAAACCTTCGTTTTGACGATACAAACCCAGTAAAAGAAGATACAGAGTATGTAGAGTCAATCAAAGAAGACGTGAAATGGTTAGGATTTGAATGGGATGATTTATTCTTCGCTTCAGATTACTTCGACCAAATGTATCAAGCAGCAGTGCTTCTTATTAACAAAGGACTTGCTTACGTATGTGACCTTACACCAGAAGAAATGAGAGAATACCGTGGTTCACTTACAGCTCCAGGTAAGCCTAGCCCATACAGAGACCGCCCAGTATCTGAGAACTTAGACTTATTTGACCGTATGCGTAAAGGCGAGTTCCCAGATGGTAGCAAGGTTCTTCGTGCAAAAATCGATATGAGCTCACCAAACATCAACTTCCGTGACCCTATTCTTTACCGTATTGCTCATGCAACTCACCACAATACAGGTGATGCTTGGTGTATCTACCCTATGTATGACTTCGCTCATCCTATCGAAGATGCTATCGAAGGCATTACACACTCTATCTGTACTTTAGAGTTCGAAGACCATAGACCTCTCTATGACTGGGTTGTAGAAAACTGTGAGATGGCTGTAAAACCTCGCCAAATCGAGTTTGCTCGTCTTAACATTACAAACACTGTTATGAGTAAGAGAAAGCTCAAACAACTTGTAGATGAAGCTGTAGTTGACGGCTGGGATGACCCACGTATGCCAACTGTAGCAGGTCTTAGAAGACGTGGTTACACACCAGAAGCTATCCGTAACTTCTGCCGTGAAATCGGTGTATCAAAAAGCGACTCTGTTGTAGATAGCCAAATGCTAGACTACTTCGTTAGAGAAGACTTACAACCAAAAGCACCACTTGCTATGGCTGTTATTCGTCCACTCAAAGTCGTAATTACAAACTACCCTGAAGGCCAAACAGAACTTCTTGAAATCGAAAACAATGCCAAAGATGAGTCTCAAGGAACACGTATGGTACCATTCTCTCGCGAAGTCTACATCGAACAAGAAGACTTCATGGAAGAACCAGCCAAAAAATACTTCAGACTTTACCCAGGTAACGAAGTTCGCCTCAAAGGTGCTTACTTCATCAAATGTGAAGAAGTGATCAAAGACGCTGATGGCAACGTAACAGAAATCCATTGTACTTATGACCCTGAAACTAAGAGCGGTTCTGGCTTTACTGGACGTAAAGTTAAAGCGACAATCCACTGGGTAGATGCAAGTGTAGCTGTACCAGCTGAGTTTAGACTCTACGAGCCACTCATCTTAGATGATGCTCCTGAGAACGAAGGCAAACACTTCTTAGAGCAAATCAATCCAAACTCTATGGAAGTATTAGAAGGATTCATCGAACCAGTCGCTATCCAAGATGCCACTGCCGGTGACAAATTCCAATTCGTAAGACACGGTTTCTTCACTGTAGATAGCAAATACACTACAGCTGACCAATTAGTCTTCAACCGTATCGTACCACTCAAAAGCTCATTTAAACTTTAATCATTAAAAGCCGCTAGACAGATTGTTATTTCAATCTCTCTAACGGCTTTTTTATACTTACTCTTATTTTATTTATTGTAACACTACCTTATCTATTCCTTTGATATGTCATTTTCGAGGCTCCGTTAAATAAACATGAGGATAGTATAGCACCTCCAATAATGTTATACTAAAGTAAATAAATCCATATTTACAAGGAGGCATTCATGGAATCAAACTTAATAGAGTTTAGTATGGTTACAGTTTGGGACTGGACCATACAATTAATAGCATTAGGTACATTAGGTCTTATCATCGCTATATTAATAGCTATATTGATTTTGCTTATAAGAAAGTTAAAAAAGAAAATCTAACATTCAGCGTTTATTCAAGTATACTGAGTTTACTCCTCCTACATGTCAGTGATATTTATCACAACCACATAAGAGATATTAATCGATAAAATTATCTACTAAAGTTTTTACAACCAAATCAGTAACTTCCTGCAATCCTTCTACCCTTATATTTGTGACTGTATCATTAGTCATTTGTGTCACTCTCTTTATTACGTTATCTTGTGATATAAGTAAACTTGGTATCTTTTTGCCCCAAAACGAACTATGGTCACTATTCATCAACTTATCTACTGAATATTCTTCAAATAAGTTTGTCATAGCATTTTCTAATCCATCCGCAGTATATACTCTTATCATATCTTCATCTATATGGCCTACGGTATCAATATTTATATTTCCAATGATATTTGTTAGCTCTTCTTTTTTTATTAGTTCGCTAACAAAATACCGTGAGCCCACAAACCCTTCTTCTTCATGTGAAAAAAACACAATATAAATATTAATATTGAAATCTATTTGACTAATT
>JBOFEH010000042.1:0-2108 GCA_051647765.1 Cellulosilyticaceae bacterium
GCAGGGATGGCAGCGGCATATAGTGCTTACCAAAAAGGTGTTAAGGATATTTTGATGATTGAGAGAGGACGAGAATTAGGGGGAATACTAGAGCAGTGTATTCATAATGGTTTCGGACTCCATTACTTCAAAGAAGAACTTACAGGGCCAGAGTATGCTCAAAAATTCGTTAATTTGCTTAAAACCACCGAGGTGACAGTCAAAACAGAGACGATGGTCCTTGAAATCACAAAAGATAAGCAAATTAGGGCAATCAATAGTACGGATGGGTATATAGAACTAGAGGCAAAAGCGATTGTACTGGCTATGGGGTGCAGGGAACGTACCCGAGGTGCTATTGGAATTGCGGGAGATAGACCAGCCGGCATATTTACAGCTGGGACAGCTCAGTATTACATGAATATAGAAGGTTATATGGTGGGTAAAAAAATAGTCATACTTGGCTCAGGTGATATTGGACTCATTATGGCAAGACGTATGACCCTAGAAGGGGCTAAAGTATTGGCTGTTGTCGAACTAATGCCTTATTCAAATGGTCTCACACGTAATATTGTGCAGTGCTTAGAGGATTATGATATCCCGTTATATCTTTCTCATACAGTCACAGCTGTTAAGGGCAAAAAACGCCTAGAACAAGTGGTGGTAAGTGAGGTGGATGCTAATAGGAAGCCAATCAAAGGTACGGAAAAGGTGTTTGACTGTGACACACTACTTCTGTCTGTGGGGCTTATTCCAGAGAACGAGGTGAGTCAGTCAGCGGAGGTTAAGCTAGATACAAGAACTAATGGTGCAGAGGTTTGGGAAGATATGCAGACCAGTGTTCCTGGGGTATTTGCATGTGGTAATGTGCTACATGTTCATGACTTGGTTGACTTTGTAACCAAAGAAAGTATCAAGGCTGGTGAAGCAGCAGCGACCTATATTCAAAAGCCCTATACGCATTCAGAAGATTATATATCCCTTACTCATGGGGAGGGGATATCTTATACCGTGCCTCAAAAGATAGACAGACAAACAGTAGGCAAGTATGTCGAGGTGTTTTTTAGAGTCAATCAGGTTTTTGAAGACCGTACACTAGAGGTCAAAATGGGGCAGCACACAGTACTAGAGATCCCTAAAGAACATATGCTTCCAGCAGAGATGGAGCGGCTTGTAATCCCTCAAAAACTCCTCGTAGACGGTGCAGATCAGATTGTTGTTTCTGTGAAAGGGGAGTGCTAGAAGATGCAAAAAGATTTGGTGTGTATCGTATGCCCAAAAGGCTGTAGACTTCATGTGTCGGGGGAAGAGAAACTATCTGTGACGGGCAATAGTTGTCCGAGAGGCGAGGTCTATGGCATCAAAGAAGTCACAGCACCAACCCGTGTTGTCACATCTACAGTAAGATTTGAAGGGAAGAAGCATCATCTGTTACCCGTTAAGACCAGTGCAGATATTCCAAAAGAAAAAATCATAGAATGTATGGCACTCATCAATAGTGTATCGGTTAAACCGCCGATTCGTATGGGGGATGTCATTGTCTCTGATTTGTTGGGATTAGGAGTGGATCTCGTAGCAACGAAGGACCAAGAAGATTAAAATGCATAGAAAGCCGAGTGGATTTTGTTCACTCGGCTTTTATCTTTCAAAAATGTAAGATTGCTGTCATGTGAATCAATAGGAGTTATGAGAAAAAGTAGGTATAATGAGCGTATCGTTAATGAACCGAAAATAAAGATAGGGGGGCTTCAATATGAAAAATTATTTCTTAAGAGGGATTCGATATATAATGATCATTGTATGTATGGGTGTATTTGGAATTTTAGGTGTAGGGTATACGCAGTATCAAAAAACATCTTTAGAGATGCCTGTTATGGAGACAATCTATGATATAAGACAGACACCTGAATATATAGAAATCAGTGACATTAATCAAACATTTTTGGATGCCATTGTGGCCATAGAAGATCACAGGTTTTATGACCATGGTGCAATAGATATGATTTCATTGGCAAGAGCAACTGTTAAAAACCTAATAGAAGGAGAAGTCGTACAAGGAGGAAG
Organism: Cellulosilyticaceae bacterium; assembly: GCA_051647765.1. Classification (GTDB taxonomy): domain Bacteria; phylum Bacillota; class Clostridia; order Lachnospirales; family Cellulosilyticaceae; genus JBOFEH01. The sequence goes on from JBOFEH010000042.1 coordinate 2,044, forward strand.
CACAATTACACAGCAATTAGCCAAAAACCTTTTTTTAAGTAGCGATCAAACCTTAATGCGTAAGC
>JBOFEH010000043.1:0-7466 GCA_051647765.1 Cellulosilyticaceae bacterium
TCTCCATTTTTCCACCCTTTCCTTGCTTTATGAGTCATTACAGTCACAAAGCATATTTGTAATATAGTAGGCAATATGCTCAAGTATAGAAACAACCTGACCATAATTCATACGTGTTGGTCCAATAATCCCTATAGATCCTAAGCTATAGCCTCCTATTCTGAAATTTGTCGTAATGACACTACATTGTTTCATAGGCTCTAGTGCATTTTCTTCACCTATTGTTATATTGACTGAACTGGATGGCGACTGATCAAGAAGTTTCATAAGATGAGGCTTCTCTTCAAGTAGCTCCAGTATTTGTTTGGCTTTCTCAACATCATTAAACTCTTGGAAATCAAGAATATTTGTCATACCCCTTGTAAAGATATTGTTCAAATCCTCTTCTTGTAATGTTTTAATGATGGCACCTACTACATCCACCGCAATATCTTTGTACTCAAACATTTTTTCTTCTAAAATCTGTGTGGTATCACATGTAATTTCTCTTAAAGAACTCTGTTTGAGAATATCATTGAGTATATTGGATAATACCAAACACAAGTGGTTATCAAGTGGTTTACTCGTTGGAATGACTTGGTGTCTCACAATATTCGTGTCTGTTACAATCACACAAGCCACACTATACTCATCCACTGGAACCAGTTGTAAATGTTTGATTTTGGTCTCTGTAATAGAAGGTGAAGATGCAATGGTGGCATAGTTTGTCATCATTGATACGAGCCTTGCTGTCTCTTCTAATAATTCATCAACCTTATTAATTTTCTGTTTGAGCATCCCTACAATGATATCTTCCATATCTGGTGCAATATCTTGTTTTTTCATGAGTGAGTCTACATAAAGTCTGTATCCACGATCAGAAGGGATTCGCCCTGAGGAAGTATGTGGTTGAACAATAAACCCAAGATCCTCTAGGTCAGACATTTCATTACGAATAGTGGCAGAACTTATGCCAAGGTCGTACTTTTTGGAAATTGTACGTGACCCAACAGGATCTCCTGTTTGAATATAATCGTGAATGATTGCCTCTAATATTTTAATCTTACGCTCATTCATATCCATGACATCACTTCCTTCTGGTGTTAGCACTCACTAGACGCGAGTGCTAACTACAATTTAAAGATATCACTATTTAATTGTTCTGTCAATATGTTTTGAATCTGATTTGAAAGATTTTTAGAGTAAAAAAGACGCATAAACTTGGTTCGCAATATCAAGACCAAAGTCCGATAAATAAACCCTATCATTAGCTTGTATTAAGGCATCAGCTTTTATCCATTTTTCAAGCACATCACCATAAATTGCTATAAGGTCTTGACCAAATTTTTGTTTAAACCCTACTACTGAAATACCTTCTTTCATTCTTAATCCTAAAAACATATACTCTTCCATAGCCATTTGCTCTGTGATGACTTCCTCTTCAACTACCAAGTTCTCATAGCATCCTTTAGCTTCTATATAAGAAAACATATTGGTCGTGTTGTGATAGCGCTTGCCGTCTAGGTAGCCATGGGCACCTAGTCCTGCACCTATATAACTTCCTTGCTGCCAATAAAGAATGTTGTGGCGACACGCCTCCCCCTCTTTGGCCCAATTGGAAATCTCATATTGCACGTAACCATGCTCCCCCAGATATTGCTGGGCATAGTGGTACATCTGTCGGTCTACTTCTTCATCTGGCAGAATCAATTCTCCTCTCTCATAAGCATCATAGAAAGGTGTGCCTTCTTCTATAATAAGGGCATAAGCAGATAGGTGGGAAATGTCATGCCCCACCACATATGCCAGTGTCTGCTGCCAATCTTCTAGAGTTTGCCCAGGCAAGCTAAACATTAAGTCTGTATTAATACGTTTAATCCCATGTTTTCTTAAGATCGTGATACTTTCATCCCACGCTTCAAGACTATGAATACGCCCTAGTTTTTTGAGCAGACAAGGCTGCATAGCCTGAAGTCCTAGACTAACGCGATTGATTCCTATTCGCGCAAAAACTTTTGCGTGTTCTTCTACAATTGTTCCTGGATTAGCTTCTATAGTCCACTCTAAGTCTTCTTCTAGGTTAAACGATGTATTAATCGTTTGTCCAATTTTCTCTAGTAAAAAAGGCGGCAGAACTGTTGGAGTTCCGCCACCTATAAAGATACTAGAGATTGTGTGTACTCCTAAAGCACGCTTCCCATAAGCAGCTAACTCCTCACAGAGCGCATCTACATAACTGTCGTAGTCATGATGTTTTGGAAAGGATAAAAAGTCGCAATAATGACATTTCATTTTGCAAAAAGGTATATGCACATACAATCCTATTCTCATTTGATTCCTCTATTCATCTAGTTTTAATACACTCATGAAGGCTGCTTGTGGCACTTCCACGTTACCAACCTGACGCATACGCTTCTTACCTTCTTTTTGTTTTTCAAGAAGTTTACGTTTTCTTGAGATATCTCCACCATAACATTTCGCAAGAACGTCTTTTCTCATAGCACTGATTGTCTCACGTGCAATAACTTTGTTCCCGATTGCTGCTTGGATTGGAATCTCAAACAAGTGTCTTGTAATCTCTTTTTTGAGCTTCTCAACGATCTTTCTCCCCTTCTCTACAGCACGTTGCTCATGTACGATAAGAGAGAGCGCATCTACTAATTCCTTGTTTACAAGAATATCAAGTTTTACAAGTTTAGATTCCATATATCCCTTCATTTCATAATCAAAAGATGCATAGCCTTTTGTACGTGATTTGATGGCATCAAAGAAATCATAAATAATCTCGTTGAGTGGTAGGTCATAAGTCAGTACCGCACGTGTACCCTCTAAATATTCCATACCATAGTAGATCCCACGTCTTTCCTGACAAAGATCCATTACTGCACCAATATAATCAGTCGGCACAATAACTTTAGCCGCTACAATAGGTTCCTCCATATATTTGATCACTGATGGATCTGGAAGATTCGATGGATTAGAAAGTTCAATCATCTCACCATTTGTTTTATGAACATGGTAAATAACATTTGGTGCTGTTGTTACAAGGTCTAGGTTGTACTCACGCTCTAGACGCTCCTGAATAATCTCCATATGAAGTAATCCTAAGAATCCACAACGGAAACCAAAACCTAATGCAACGGATGTCTCTGGCTCAAAGCTTAAGGCCGCATCATTAAGCTGAAGCTTTTCTAAGCTGTCACGTAAGTCACCGTATTTGGCACCATCTGCTGGGTAGAGTCCGCAGTATACCATCGGATTAACTTTCTTATATCCTGGAAGTGCATGTGCCGTAGGATGATGTGCATCTGTCACAGTATCCCCTACACGTGCATCTTTTACATTTCGGATACCACCTGTGATGTATCCAACCTCACCTGCTTTAATACAATCACAAGGTCTAAATTGGCCTGCACCAAAAGTACCCACTTCTACAACATCAAACTCCGCTTTTGTCGCCATCATACGGATTTTCATGCCTTTTTTAACACTACCTTCTTTGACTCTACAGAATATAATAACCCCTTTGTATGGGTCATATAAAGAGTCAAACACAAGTGCTTGAAGTGGTGCTTCTTCATCACCGTTTGGTGCTGGAATCACCTCAACGACTTGTTTTAATACATCTTCTATGTTGATACCATTTTTTGCGGAAATCAACGGCGCTGTACTGGCATCTAAGCCAATCACATCTTCAATTTGATGCTTAACAGCTTCTGGATCTGCACTTGGTAAATCAATTTTATTGATAACTGGCATAATCTCAAGGTCATGCTCAAGTGCTAAATACACATTTGCTAAAGTTTGTGCTTCAATCCCTTGTGCAGCATCTACGATGAGAATAGCACCTTCGCAGGCAGCCAAACTTCTAGACACCTCATAGTTGAAGTCTACGTGTCCTGGTGTATCAATGAGGTTGAAAATATATTCTACGCCATCATCACCTTTATATACAAGTCTTACAGCTTGAGACTTGATTGTGATACCTCTCTCACGTTCTAAGTCCATGTTGTCTAAAACTTGAGCTTGCATCTCTCGTGATGTGAGTGTACCTGTCATTTGGATAATACGGTCGGCTAATGTACTTTTGCCGTGGTCGATATGCGCGATAATACAAAAATTACGTATTTTTTGTTGTCTTGAAAGAGACATCTCGCTCCTCCTATTCATTTCTCTAGTATATTCGTTTTATTATAGCATAGGGTTTCAAAAAGTATCAATCTTTTTCCAGTACTTTTGCAATAATATGAGCTATCGGCTCTGCACTATTAAGCGCCTCTTCTAAAGTGTTATTTTGATTTCCAACCTCAATAAGCAGAGAATTTGGCTTCATATGTAAGCTATAACGATAGTCTTTTAAATACATCTTTCGCATGATATCAGGATAGTATTGTAGACCCTGTATTTGAGACTGTATAGAAAAAGCTAAATTCTCTTCTAAATAGGGATTCACAAGTTCTTTCATTTTCACCAAATCCCCCGCTTGATTACGGCTCATACAAATTCCATTAACAAACATAAACTTTGCTGTAGGTTTGCCATTATAATCCCCTAAAAACTTAGCATTTCCCTTTATCCCATCTCTATGTAGGTCAATGACAACTTCAATAGAAGGATTCTCTTTTAAAATATTCTCAATGACAGGTGTCATCCTTTCGTAGTTGCCTGTCACACTTTCACTGTCTTTAAGGTAAAAACTATCTTTGACCTGCATGGTTTGGATACCATATTGTTTTTCAAGTATATTGGCCAATTCTTCACCTACTGCAGCAACACCTTCTCCTGACTTGCTCTCTCCTGCATACCGTTCTTTAACATGGGTATGAAAAATAAGTACTTGGGGCCCCTTTGCATCCTCTGCAATACGGATAGGTTTTTGACTAAGCTCCTTAAAATCCCATAATCCCAGCAATTCACTATTAATATTTAATCGTCCATCTCCTGTAATAAAATACTGTAATAAATAAGAGGGATCATTAAGTTTATTTTTATCGATTTGCTTGATTTTTGGCGTTGGAAAAACAGGTGTATAGCGGTTATCTTCCGTTAACGAAATAATGTCTTCAGACTGAGGAATACTAAACGCCCTTTCACTAGTTCTTTGGGCATATAACCCACCAACATCACTCAGTGCAATTCCAGGTAGCACCCTCTTAATCACACCAAAAGGTTCCACCCACTCTTTGATACACGATTGCATCCACCCTTTTTGGTTATTTTGTATCTGATCCTTAAACTGATTACTCAGCGCCGTATTCATAAAAACAAGTGGGCCCATATTGTTAGTTGCAACATTCCACATACAATAATACCGCCCTAACATGATCATGCCAACAACTAACATCATGTACCCTATCATACTTTTTTGCCTTAAATGATATTTCAACTGATTTAAAGTTTTATGACTTAGCACAAGGCTCCTCCTCTCTTGTAATACCTCTTACTATTTTATAGCCTTGTACTTATTTTTATGACTAATAGGAATATTTATTAATATCTTTTGGGGTAATACCAGGATGTGCTGCAATATTAATACTATTAAAAATAATATTTGTAAGATATTCAATAATCTCATCAATATCTTTTGGGGTAACAAACAAATTACCTACTTGTGGGATGAGAATTTCTCTAATAATGCCATACTTCTCCTGCTCACTTAAATCTTTAAGCATATCATAAAACGGAGAATGCTCTGCTTCACGCAACATGTTTTGGATAAGATGATCTAGCGTATCATGAACAAGGGTTGCCGCATCAATAACCGTTGGCACTCCTATTGCAATAACAGGACACCCTACCGTTTCCTGATTTAGTTGTTTACGTTTATTCCCAACACCAGCACCTGGTGCAATACCTGTATCACTGATTTGAATTGTTGCATTAATCCGTTTAATATTCCTTGCGGCCAATGCATCAATGGCAATAATACAATCTGGCTTCACGTTTTGAACGACCCCTTGTATAATCTCGCTGGTTTCAATACCTGTTAATCCCATAACACCTGGTGTTAAGCTACTCAGTTCACAAACAGAGTCATCAATGGCCTCTGGTGCATGCTGCTTAAGATGTCTTGTGACAAGTACTTTTCCAGACACTTTAGGTCCTAGTGTATCTGGTGTTGCATAGCGATTTCCTAACCCTACCACTAATATATGCTTATCTTTTCCCGGTGGTAATAACTTCTTAAGCTCACGAGATACTGCTTCAATCACTGCAATATGCGCATCAGGGTCATTATCTTTCATGGCCTGACATTCTACTGTGATGTAGTTACCTATTGGCTTACCCATATTTTCTTCTCCCACGTGATTTTCAATCTTCACATGGGTAATCTCAATTTGATGGGCCTCTTCATAGGTCGTCTCAATTTTAACCCCTTCTATCTCATAATCCTCTTGGTCACTCCCCTCATCAACTTTAAGTTGTGCACCAATCTCAATTGCCAAATCTGTCCTTGGATAAAATTTTCCCTCTATTTTCGCCATTTTCTCATCCTTTCAAGTGTTTTATCTTTAAAGTATTTTTACCATTATTTTTGGGACTATACATTGACTTTAAGTGTGACATACTATATAATAAATGGTGGTAAATCACCGTTCATAATTCCCCAAACCGTGTCCAAAAAGAATATGAATGGGAGGGTCTAAAATGGCCAATATTAAATCAGCAAAAAAACGTATTAAAGTAATCGCAACAAAAACTGCACGTAACCGTGCTACTCGTTCAGCAGTAAAAACTTACATCAAAAAAGTTGTAACAGCTGCAAAAGCTAACGACTTAGCTGCTGCAAAAGCTAGCTTACCAGTTGCTATCAAAGCAATCGACAAAGCTACAGCTAAAGGAATTTTCCACAAAAACGCTGCTGCTCGTAAAAAATCAACATTAACTCGTTTAGTTAACGCTATCGCTTAATTTGATTATTGTTGCATAAAACCCCTTACCTTCGTGGTAAGGGGTTTTTTTAGTCTACCATATACATACACTGCATCATCAGATACTCAATACTATAAACCTGGTCCATCTGCCCTGTTTTTATGGCTATATCTTGTTCAAGGCACAATGCCAATATATTCTCTAGTTGCTTAAATGAGTATAATTTCGCTTGTTCTAACAACTCATTGACCGCAAAGTAAGGCATACCTATTGCGCCTGCTATCTGCTTGGCAGACTGATTATATTTAACAAGATATTTCGCCTGTAACATCATACGGTATTGTCTTGCTATTAATACCAAAATTAAAATAGGGGATTCTTTGCTCTGAATGAGTTTTTGATAAATCTCCAAAGCATGATCTACTCTTTTTAATCCTACCTCTTTTAACAGATTAAAGACCCGCTGTTCTAAAGAAAAGACGCAAATTTTGTCAATAATTTCTTTGGTCACTTCTTGTTGCCCACAGTATGTTTTAAGTTTCTCCAACTCTTGAATCATATAACTCACATTCATCGGCATATTCATCACAAAATATTGGAGTACTTTTTTATTG
>JBOFEH010000044.1:0-9165 GCA_051647765.1 Cellulosilyticaceae bacterium
AATGCATAGTCATGAAGAACTGACAGATGTTATGGAGCTACATTTTATAGAGATTCCTAAGTTGCCACAAGAGAGTGATGAAAAAGATATGTTGGTGGCCTGGACAGAATTTCTTAGGGATCCAGAGAGTGAAAAAGTACGAAGTCTTGAACTCACGGTAAAAGAACTGAGAGAAGCAAAAGATGAGTTGATTCGTATGAGTAATGATGAAGAGCAACGCACGCTGTATGAGATGCGCGCTAAAATTTTAAAAGACAAAAATAGTGCGCTGAATCAAGCCAAGGAAGAAGGCCGAGAAGAAGGCCGAGAAGAAGGGCGTGGGGAAGAAAAAAGAGACATTGCTAAAGGGCTTAAGCAAGCGGGCGTGGCACTATCTATTATTCAAGCAACCACAGGACTGTCGGAAGAAGAGATTAAAACCCTTTAGAGGGGGCGTAGCAACCTGAGTTAGAAGCGCTTGCTTAAACAAGGCTTAAGAAGTGTTCATAAGCCATTTCTTCTAGCTTGTCTAGATCCCATCTATGGGAGTACATGGTGGTGAACTTATTGTGGCGAGTAGCCTTGGTGGTGGCACTAGTAGGTGAGATAGTGGTGCTAGTGCATGTAGGGGCAGTGGTTGCCCAGTTATCATATTTGCCGCCAAGGATGGCGAGGCTATTGTTACTGGTGATGAGCCAGTCAAATAATGCGCGCCATTTGCTATGAGGGAGGCGTCCGCAGAGGAAGTCGCTAGCAGCTGCTTTCTCAAATAGTGTGCGGAGCTGGGACAGACTTCCCCCTAGGGTATCTAGGAGTGTGTCAATCCTATGGCGGTGCGCGTTGGTGAGCACACTTACTTTTGGGAGATCAGTACAGACTTCATGGTAGAGAGAGAGGACTTGTTGGTGTGAGTCTTGGCAAGAGGAGTCATCTTCTGATGTAGTCTGTGTATGTAAATCTAATGAGTAGTCTACTGCTAATGGGGATTCTGATTGTGCATTTGTAGGGAGCACTACATCATCTATCTGGGATACAGTCATAGCACTTGTAGAGGTTGCTGCGGGATGAGTCATTATAGTGTTAGCGGATACGGTGTCACAGGGGCGTGGAGAAGTTGTAGGAGCCGAAGCGGTAGGACCAAGTAGCGTATCTACCAAGCTGTGATTACGGAGATAATAGGTGCGGCGACGGATGCGGTCATAATAAGAGAGATAGAGCTTACCAGCGAATGGGTCACCACTTGCTTGGTAGGCTTTTTTGCTCTTGTACATCTGCCCGATGTGTGAGAAAGCTTTGCGAAACTCAGGTTTAGAGAAGGCGAGCTCCTCACACCAGCTATCTCCTGGGCGGTAGCATTCATCTTCGCAAGGGGCAAGGAATTTGTAGAAGGGTTTGCCAGACGTTTTGGTAAACCAGTATTCTAACTGGCAGAGTAATAGGGTGGCGTTGATGCTGCCTGTAATGGCATTAAGTTCAGGGTAGTAAATTAATGTGCGTTGTGAATTCATGGATGATTCCTCCTCAGATTGTGTTTGTATACTTGATAAATGTTTTGAGAAGGGACATTCCCCCAAATTCATTTTAAAAATTTCTAGAAATGGGCTATAATAAGACTATAGAGTATCAAACGAGGTAAGACACATCAAAAATAATACAACAAGAAAAGAGAACTCAAAATGAACGCATTTAAAGATTTTATGGAACAACTACAAGATATGGAATATGAATTAGACAAAAAACTTAAGGACTTTACGGTTTCAGATTTTCTAGAGTTTGAAGATGAGTTAGATGATAAGGTGTTCAAAGATGCTAAGGTTATCGCTAAGCTTAAAGAATGCGGCGCCATATTAGAAATTAAAAAAGATGCTAAAACAGGTGGCACTTGGATCAAACTTGCTAATGGCAAAGAAGGTATCTTTGGTATATAGGACAACTTAAATAACAGTAAGAAAAGAGGTCCGAGCCATTCTCTATACATTTGCTCATAAATTTTTAAGAGGGGAAGAATTAGAGAATGTAAAGGAGGTTATTAAAATGACTGAACTTGGAAAAATGATACATGATGAAGGTGTTCAGGAAGGCATTGAACAGGGCATTGAAAAAGGTATTGAAAAAGGTATTGAAAAAGGTATCGAACAAGCAAAATCAGAAATGGTAAAAGAACTCTTAAAAGAGGGCTTATTAAGCAAGGAGCAGATTGCAAAAGTAGCTAAATTACCTATTCATAAAATAGAGGCGATAGAAAAGAGCGTAGTGACATTTCACTAAATGGATATAACCATTCATGAGAAAGAATTAACCTAGATTTTACGTCTATTTAAGTTAAATCTAATGCACAAGAAGTAAACTATAAGGGATTAAACAGGAGATTCAAAGGAGAGAGAAATGAAACTTATTAAAAAATCCCTAGCAGTGCTGATGATGGCACAGTGTTTTGTAACAACGACTTTTGCAACGACAATAGATCAAGGTTTAACTTTAACACCCCTTGCGCAGTATGTAACAGGTTATCAAAGTGAGGATGGCGGTGTTGCTGAGATTATAAAGTTTAACGAAGATAACAACCAATTTTATCTTATTAATGGCAAGACAAGTACTATAGAAATCGTGTCTCTAGATGATCTGATCAAGCAAAAGGATACGACCAAAAAGCAGGTGATTAATCTCGAAGAGACGCTTCAAGAAGAAGGGTTCCAATATGGAGATATCACAAGTGTCAGTATTGATACAACAAGAGATTTGGTGGCTGTAGCAGTGCAGCATAAGGCTTACAATCAAAATGGAAGAGTCGTGGTACTGGATTATAGCGGTAAGATTCTTAAGAGTTTTGAAGCGGGAGTGCAACCTGATATGGTGACCTTTACACCAGATAGCCGCTATATTTTAGCTGCTAATGAAGGGGAGCCGCGTCATGGATATGGAGAAGGCGTAGAAGACCCAGAAGGGTCAGTCACACTCATTGATTTAAAGCATGGCTTAGAGAAAGCAACAAGTGAATGTATTGATTTTAGAGCTTATGATACAAAAAGAGAAACACTTATAGCAGATCAGGTCATCCTCAAAAAAGGTGCTAAGCCATCAGAAGATTTAGAGCCTGAGTATATCACGGTTTCTGCTGATAGTAAGAGAGCCTATATTGTCTTACAAGAGGCCAATGGGATTGCAACCATTAATCTAGATACGAAAAAAGTAGAATCTGTTAAAGGGCTAGGGTTTAAAGATTTTAGCAATCCTAAAAATGCACTAGATATGTTTAAAGACGGAAAAGTGGAGATTATCCCACAAAATGTATATGGTGTCTATATGCCAGATGGTATTGCATCTTATGAAGTAAATGGCAAAACTTATTTGGTAACGGCTAATGAAGGGGATGCAAGAGAATATACCACAGAAGAAATGGCGCATATTAATAAGGACAACCAATACAATAATGTCAAAAAAATAGATGTAGGTGTCAACCCTAAAGGTAAGGCTATCAAAGTAGAATGCCTTGAAAATGAAGTGGTTGATGGTTTGGAAAAAGGCAAGGATTATTTGTTTGGCGCAAGGTCGTTCTCTATATGGGATGCCGAGACAATGGAACAAGTATTTGATAGTGGCAGTGACTTTGAGGAGATTGTCCAAAAAGCACTACCAGACTACTTCAATACAACCAATAAAGAGGTTGAATTAGATAATCGTAGTGGTAAAAAAGGTCCTGAACCTGAGGATGTTAAAATTGGAGTCGTTAATGGACGTTTCTATGCTTTTGTAGGGCTTGAGCGAATCGGAGGCATTATGGTCTATGATATTACCAATCCTTATAATGCAAAATACCAGAGCTATGTGAATACCAGAGATTTCTCAATGCCAATAGGTGGAGATAGTGCCCCAGAAGGGATTGAGTTTATCTCACAAAAAGCAAGTCCAACAGGAAAACCATTACTACTTGTAGCAAATGAAGTCAGTGGTACAGTAAGAGTTTTGGAAGTACAAGAATAAATAAGTTTATAAAACTCTTTTAAGAGAGAAAAAATACACATAGAGGGAGAATCTATTTGTATTTTTTCTTTTGAGCAAGAGGAATTAGTACTACAAACCAAAGAACAAGGTGAGGACCGCACCCTTAGAAATATGGAAGTGAGTATACCGCCTAAAAGCCAATAGATTGAAAGAGTAGCCAGTAACTAAATTGATATTGACTTTGGAGCCCAAATAGTATAAAATGAACATTGTTCAGTTCGGAGGTTTAGCATGAGTAAAACAATAACTTCACAAGAAGCAATACTGTCTGTAGCCCAAGAGATTGTGGCTCAGAGTGGGCTTAAAGGGCTTAATATACGAGATGTTGCCCAAAAATGCGGCGTGTCGGTAGGGTCTATCTATAACTACTTCCCGACGAAGAGTGATTTGACCATTGCTACCATTGAGGCAATTTGGAAAGATATCATGCATGGCTATAAAGTGTATGAGGACCAACATAATTTTGTGGATAATATTGAACGTTTGTTTGTGACGATCCAAAGTGGTTCTAAGAAATACCCTTCATTTTTTAGCGTACATCCTATGAGTGTAGTAGGTGTTGATCGGGACAAAGGTCGTGAAAGTATGGATCAATATTTTATATACATGAAAAGAGGGCTCTTAGCCACGCTAAATGCGGATGAAGGTATTAAAAAAGATACTTTTTCTGAGACTTTTAGACAAGAAGATTTTATTGATTTTGTGTTTAGTAGCTTAATGGCATTACTTATGAAACAAGATGATTCTTGCGTATTTTTGCTAGAAGTGATTCGAAAAATTATCTATGCATAACCCATTCTACAGATATCAAATAATATCATCCTATAGAGGATGTTATTATTTTGAACAAAACTGAACAATGTTCACCAATAATATTTAGGAGGTTTATGATGCAAGCAATTATGGAGACTTTATTTGACGTAGTTTATCTGACTACAGTAGTAACTTTGGGGATTTTGATGATCAAAAATGCCAAAGGGAACAAGCAGTATACTTTATTTGGAATCATGGCAGTGGTATTAGGACTCGGGGATTCTTTCCACCTTGTACCTCGTGCAATCGCTTTATGTACAACAGGTTTAGAGAACTATACAGTGCCACTAGGAATAGGTAAGTTTATTACATCTATTACAATGACTGTTTTTTATATTATTCTATATTATGTATGGAGAAACAGATATAAAGTAGAAGGTCAACAAAAACTTACTTTCTGGGTTTATGCCATGGCCATCTTAAGAATTGCCTTATGTTTATTCCCACAAAATGCTTGGACAAGCGCTAATGCACCGATTTCTTGGGGGATTTATAGAAATATTCCTTTTGCAATTATGGGGATTATCATTATTGTATTATTCTACAAAAGTGCAAAAGAACATGGGGATAAAGCTTTCAAATGGATGTGGTTAACAATTGTTTTAAGTTTTGCATTCTATATCCCAGTTGTGTTATGGGCAGATCTTAATCCTTTGATTGGGATGCTTATGATTCCGAAGACTTGTGCCTATGTATGGACAGTTTGGATTGGATTTAGTGATATGAGAAAACAAGTAACAAATAAGTAACATAAATAGGACTTAAAAGAAGTCGAAAAGTATGATACAATAAGTGAACTAATCCTTGTACACCAACGTGCGTTTGTGTGTACGAGGATTTTTTTGATGTAGAGGGAGATAAGGGGGAGTAGTCTATGTATAAGTGTCGGGAGTGTGGTCAGATTTATCCCAGTCAGGATAAATGGTGTAGTAAGTGTGGTGGTAAACTGGTTGATGAGGAGAAAGCCAATGCTTATATCATGAAACATGGGATCCAAAAAGTCGAACCACCAGTGTATGTCTTAGAGGATGATCAGCTAGAGGAGGACGAAGAGGAAGACGACATAGATGCATACGATAGTGATGAGGATGAAGATGAGGGAGCTGTGCCTTATGGGGTGTACCCTCATGCATCAAAGTCCAAAAGTAAGAAAATCGGAGAAAAACTTGTGAGGCTGGTGGTTATCCTTGTGGGGATTGTGATTGTGATGGATAGGCTAGGGCTTACAAGGTATATAGGAGATTTGATAAGAGTATATAACCAAGTACCCGCAGTGTCTAGCCCACAAGAGATCTGGGATACCCAAGAAATCATAGCAGAGATAGAGGGAAAGCATGCTGCGAAACAGGATATTACCAATAAGACGACTGTAAGAGCGGGGAGCCCCAAGGACTTATTGTATTCGGAGCGATTTGGGCAGATCTTGGCACAGGTGTGTGGCAAAGCGCTAGAGGAGCTCACGTGGGAGGATATTGACAGTATCCAATACCTAGGGATTGACTATATAAGCAGTAGGGATTATGCCAGTAATACTTATCTTTTGAAGATTAACCAAGGCGTGGAGGAAGAGGCTAGAGTCTATGCCTATGGGCATGAGGGCTTTTGGAATGATGTGGTAACTACTGGGGATGTGGGTTTACTTCATGGACTTAAGGGATTAGATATGCGTCAATCCAAGCAGTGGTCTCTAGAACTATTGGGGGGCATGAAAGAACTGGATGTATTACGGATAGATGAGGGATTGCAAATCACTGAACTGGGGGAACTTGCACAGCTAGAAGGACTCACAGAATTGGTGTTAGATGAGGTGGAAGTAAGCCAATTGCAGGGCCTTGAAAAACTTGAGCAGCTGGAGAAACTGACACTTAAAGAGCTTGCCTGTAGTGATTTAGAAGTGCTAGAAAGCTTACCTGCTCTTACACATTTAGTGATTGAGGATTATGGGATGCCTGTAGACAGTGAGGTCCTATCAAGATTGATAGGGCTTAAAGTACTTGAACTTGAAGGGGATAATGTTAGAAATTTAGAACCCTTAGAGACACTTACCCAGCTCCAAACGCTAAGTTTGGTAGAGACAGATAGCACAAGCATTGAATGGCTCACCAAGCTACCAGAGCTTAGTCGTCTCACACTAAAGCGAAATACAAATCTGAAGAATCTAGAGCCTCTAGCTCATATCCCAACACTCCGGGAACTGAGTGTAAACAGCTATGGCACAAGTATGCCTATTTTGGAGCAGCTAACAGCCTTTGAAATCACAGGTATTAGTGATTTGACGCCGCTTGCTTATATGACCCATCTCGAAAAGTTAGTGCTTAATGGGTGTGACCTCAACAACCCCTCAGTCTTTAAGAAAATGCCAAATCTTAAGGAACTGAGTATTAATAATGAGGTAGGAAGTGGTTATAGTGAAGATGATATCGGTCTGGTATTTGGGCTATCATCTCTTAAAACGCTGAGGTTACAAGGGAGTGCTTATTGTATCAAGGATTTGAGCAAGCTCAGTAACACTTCTTTGACGACCTTGGAGCTAATCCGTACAAAAATTGTGAGGGATATGACCTATACAACAGATGGATTTGTAAGCAGTGTGGACTATGATGAGTATACGGGGGATGAAGTAGCAACTTATGTGGTGAATAATCCCTCGCTAGAAACACTGACCATGGCTGATATGGGGCTTACAGTACTGCCTCCTATGGACCAGATGACTCAACTTAGGTTGCTGGATCTTAGTCATAACAAACTAGGGAGTGTAGAGACTTTGGCAGGGCATCAGACTTTGCAGCAGCTTAAACTGAGTGGCAATAGGCTTGTAGAGGTAGACGCACTGTTGCAATTACCAAGTTTAGAGCAGCTGTGGATACAAGGGGCTATTGCAAATCCTGAGATTAGGATGGAAGACTTGGAGCAAAAATATAATGTCATTAAATAAGACAAAAAGATTTGGTGACTTCACAGGGGGAGCTTATGAACTATTTCATGATTTTAATAGCGCTACTATTAGTGAGTGGTGGGATAGCTATTATGAGTGCAGTGTATTTTTTTCAGTATCTGGTATGTCGCAAGCGGTGGGGACTGCCGAGGTTTGTGAGTAAGTGTCTGGTGGGTAATGCGCCTGGAGAGGGTGATATGTATGACCAGCAAGTTGCCGCGGCCAAGAAGCAGCTAGAGAGTCAGGAGATGGAGCCGTTGGTGCAGCAGAGCCAAGATGGGCTCATACTACGTGGGCATTTATGGCGAGGAGATGCCTCTTGTAACAAAGTGATTTTGGCCGTACATGGTTGTAGAAGTAGTGGAATGACAGAGTTTTGTTTTGTGGCGCCCTATTATCATGAACAGGGCTATCATATTTGTCTGATTGATCAGAGGACCTGTGGTGCAAGTGAAGGAGATTATATGGGGTATGGGTATTTGGAATCTGATGATATGGCCTTGTGGACTGAGCAGTTGGCTGTGCTATTTGGGACAGACTGTGAGATTTATCTTCAAGGTATTTCTATGGGGGCCGCTACAGTACTTATGATGAGTCATAGGCTACTTCCCCAACAGGTGAGGGGGATTATAGCAGAGTGTAGTTATACCTCGATTTGGGAGGAGTTTGCTTACCAGCTCAAGACTTCTTTTCACCTGCCAACCTTTCCAATCTTACATCTTACGAGTAGGGTGTGCCGGATTAGAGCAAAATATAGTTTGAGGCAGGCAGCGCCTATGGCATGTGTCAAACAATCTCGGCTTCCTATTTTGTTTGTGCATGGGGGGAAAGATGATTTTGTGCCGACAGATATGGTGTATGCTTTATACGATGCTTGTCCGACATTCAAGGGTCTATTGGTCATAGAAGATGCCCTACATGCGAGAGGATTTTATACTGATTCAAGGCAGTACCAAGAGGCGATTGAGCAGTTTTTGGCGGGGAACTATAGGGGTGATTGACATTTGTCAGTAGATGTGTTTAGATGGAGAAAACCGGATGAAAAGAGGCAGTTATGGAAAATCAAGAACAACCAGAATACAAAAGACGTGTGAGATATAAAGGAACACATCCTAGAAAATTTAGTGAAAAGTACAAGGAGCATCAACCAGAGAAGTATGGTGATACGATAGAACGTGTGAAGCAAAAAGGGAGTACGCCAGCAGGGATGCATATTTCAATCTGCGTTGAGGAAATACTCGATTTCCTCAAAATCCAACCAGGTGAAGTGGGGTTAGATGCCACACTTGGATACGGTGGGCACTCTACGGAGATGCTTAAGTGTCTCAAGGGAGAAGGACACCTTTATGGACTAGATGTGGACCCTATTGAGATTGTTAAGACAAGAAAGCGCTTAGAAGATAGAGGTTTTGGGCCAGAAATCTTGACGATTATCT
>JBOFEH010000045.1:0-7171 GCA_051647765.1 Cellulosilyticaceae bacterium
CGCAACATGGGTTTATTTTTGTAGATTCTAGGTCAAAGACATAACGCTCTTCTCTATCTACCTTTATTCCTTCTGTGATTATAACCGTTTTCACTCCGCCACCCCTTAGCCATTTGGATTATAATCACATTCTAAAGCCGTGGGTAACCCACAGGTCAATAGTTTTGGTATTTAATTTTTTATAGGTACATAAATCTCCAAGAAGTTACGCTCTAATCCCTTATCATAAGTCGTGAGAAGTACATTAATATACACCAACCCTAGTGGCTCATAACCCTTCTCACCTCCCACTTTTCTGAGGTAGGCCTCTGCCTGATAAGCTACATCCTCTACCCCTTGCCCACCTCTACCCTCTTCCATAATCGTATACATACATCTCGGATGATAAAGCACATCCTCTCTATGAGCTACCTCAGACTGCTCTATTGCATTCACAACCACACACCTATTGCCCGTCACTCCCCGCTCATCAAAACTAATAATACGTCTTACATCTGTTAGTGTAATCGCATCTTTGAGCTGCTCTGTATTGGTTCTAATCATATCATACTCTTCATAAGCGTTAAAATCAGTTATTTCTCCCTTTACTAGTAGTGGTCCCATTTCCCTGATGTCACACTGATTCTGATACTGTTTGATCTTTTGGCACCCCTCATGTACCTCATCAATTCTCTCCAAAAGCCTCTGTTTATAAGCAATCTCCTCCTCTAGCCTTTGTCTCCTGTCACACAAAAGTTGGTCCATCTCATCAACACTTTTTTGCCACCTAATCTCTTGTATCTTCTTGACTTCAATATCTAATTGTCTATAAAAATTAGTGGTAATCACATCATAGATATCATGGTCATTATACCTGCGATAGCCATTATCTTCATCTTGTTTGGGTCTAACCAACCCTTTCTCTTCATAAAACTTAAGCGTATCTCTTGATACCCCCAAAAACTTAGCCACTTGACCTATAGTATACATACCTATCCCCCTTTTTTCTCCCTTTAAGCATCTTCATTCGGTTTCCTAAATTTATTAAGTGTTCTTTATTGTATTATATATTAATTCAGCCTATAAAATCCATTTGACAGCCCAAAAGTGCCCTCCATGTAGCACTTTTCTTGAAGACAAAAAAGATGATTCCTTTCTCTCATAGGAATCATCTTTTGATATATTTATGCTTTTACAATTTATTTATTCAGCACATTAATGGTGCCACTATGAATAAAACCCCTGATACGATACACACTATTGATTTGAGATGAATCTTGCGATCCGTTACAAACAAGTGTGGATATTTGGGGCAAATCCATATGTTATACTTTCTACCAGATTGATAATGCTTCTCAAGCCTCTTCTGTGTCAAGTAAGTTTCATCAGTCGTTCCGGTATAGCATTCATGTGCTACCCTATAGCTCAGCTCTGGAGAATAGATGCTGCTCCCCTTAGTGCCTCTTATCT
This sequence comes from Cellulosilyticaceae bacterium, assembly GCA_051647765.1. Lineage (GTDB taxonomy): Bacteria > Bacillota > Clostridia > Lachnospirales > Cellulosilyticaceae > JBOFEH01. Next base: position 1,450 of record JBOFEH010000045.1, read on the forward strand.
TACGATAAGTCACATAGGTCGCTACAATCTGCTTGCTACACAGATAAATCTTACAAATCTGCAAAATACCTGCTGCCAGTATGATTACCCCTATACTTATCGACTTTATATCACTTATTTTATTAAGAATCTATCCCCTATTCTTTGAATAATGAAACTCAATACCGTGGTCAAGATAATCACCAGTACACCATATGCCATAGCAAGTCCAATCTCGTATTCAAACACCCCATTAACCATAGCAATAGCAATAGGCTTATTCCTCACACCATAGAGATATGCCGAACTAGTATACTCCCCCACGCACCTGATAAAACCTAATAGGGCGCCCGACACAATCCCTGGGCTTATTAACGGAAAAGTAATCCTCCTAAATGTCTGCCAAGAGGACGCTCCAAGGCTACTTGATGCTTCTTCATAAGTCTCATTAAATTGATACATGGCAAGTGTCGTACTTCGCAAAATCAGTGGCAAAATCCCCACAAAATAGGCCATAGTCAAAATGAGCACCCCACCTATCAAACTCTGGTTGAACGCAAAAACACTAGGTCTATTAAACGCATTAATCAGATTAATGGCTATAGCACTGGCTGGTAACGCCAATGGGAGCATGGCCAAAACTTCTATTACGCCTTTGATCCTCAACTTGGTTCTCACAATCATATAGGCACAAGGAAGTGCCACACCTACGCCCATCAGCACTGCCCACAAGGACATCTTGATACTATTAACAAAAGGAGCCATAGCTCTGGACTTGGTAAAAATCTTGATATAGTTACTCCAAGAATACTCCTTTGGAAATATATCAACGAGCCAGCTTCCTGGTGTCACGAAAGAAAGCACAAAAATCGTCACGACTGGTAGTAAAATCAGTAGACTTAGTAGCACACTGATTACCAGTACAATGCTTCTTGCCCAACCTTTTTGGAGCTTGATTATAGGCATCGGTGTTCCTTTGACAGATGTTACAAAGGCACTTTTGCGTTCATAGTACCTACATACGCCTAGAAATACCATTGCCATCACCACCAATATAACCACTTGTACTGATGCCACATCCATACGATTGTTGGACTTAGCAAACATCATCTGGGTGGTAATCGTACGGTAGCCATCTCCAATTAGGCTTGGCGCCGAGAAGGAGCCAACCCCTGTAATAAATGTTACCAGACTTGATGCAATCAGTGCAGGCTTGATAAAAGGAAAGACTATAGTCTTGAAAATATGTAATCGGCTTGCACCCAGATTTCTCGCTGCTTCAATCACAGAATAATCCATATGCCTAATAGCAACAGAGACATTCATATAAAAATAAACATATTGTGTATAGGCATGGACAAACAATATCCCCCAAAACCCTGTCAGTGTGATAAATGGCTTTTCTGCCCCTACCATCACTTGCAGCGCCTTAGTCACCATCCAACTCTCACCATAGAGTTGGATAAATGCCAATACGATAATAATCCCCGGCACCATCACAGGTGTGAGGAGCAATTTGCTAAAGACACCTCTTAGGGGAAATGCCACACAAGTGGTTACGAAAGCTAAGACCGTGCCAACGATACCGCATACCACGACTGTCGCCAATCCTACCCCAAGAGTATTCGCCATCACCTTAAGATTGGCGGGATTTTCAAAAAACGTCTGATAGTGTACCCACGTTAGCTTCCCAGACTCTTCAAAGCTGAGCCACACTGTTCTGAGAGTTGGCATCAAAATATAGCCTATTAGCACCCACAGTACACAACATAAAATCAATAGTTTGATTACCAATGATTGGCTTTGCTTAAGCTTTTTCCACATCATCCGCTACACTCCCACTATGCTGATTCCATGAAATGGAATGTCTACCCAAACGGTCTGTCCCACCTCATAAGGCTGCTGCCCTGCTAGAGTACTCAGCCTCACTGATTGGAGTATCACACCACCTACCTCTACGTGGTACTGGATAATCTGCCCATTGAACTGGATACTACGAATGCTACCACATCTTCCATCTATTCCTACCATAGGCTGACAACTCAGCCTCACCTGCTCTGGTCTGATGATCACGACCTGACCTTCATCTATCCTCACTACATCACCTAATACCTGCCCTAAGCCTATCTGATCTAGTACATTGGCATCACCCACAAAGGTTGCCACAAAGACATTAGCTGGCTGGTGATAAATCGTGGCTGGTGAACCCACCTGCACACACCTACCCTGTTCAAAGACAGCAATCTGATCAGATAGCATCAGCGCCTCTTTCTAATCATGTGTCACGAAGATCGTAGTAATCCCTAGTTGCTTTTGCAAAGACTTGATCTCCTCACGCATCTCATCTCTCAGCTTGGCATCCAGGTTACACAGCGGCTCATCTAGCAGTAGCACCTTCGGCTCTATGGCCAGCGCTCTTGCTAGTGCCACACGCTGCTGCTCCCCACCGGATAGCTCATTGACCTTGCGCTGGTCATACCCCTCCAATCTCACCAGTTGGAGGTACTTTGCCACGCGCCTTGCAACCTCTTGCTTAGAAAGCTTCTTAATTTGTAGACCATAGGATACATTTTCATACACATTCATATGTGGAAAGAGGGCATAGTTCTGAAACACCATGCCAATCTCTCGCTGCTCCGCAGGTATATGGGTGATTTCTCCACCACCCAGTGTGATACTCCCTGTATCACACTTTACAAACCCTGCCAAGATTCTAAGCAGGGTTGTCTTGCCACATCCTGAAGGCCCCAAAAGCGTGAAAAAAGATCCTTCTTCTACCGTAAAAGAGACATCTGACAACGCTTGTTTGTTCTCAAAACATTTTGTAATGCCCGTAATTACAATCTCTCCCATCGCTTTAAAGCCTCCTTCTTTTAGTCTTGTTGCTTGCTATTGTCTTTGATTTCGGCATCCCATTTTTGCATCCACTCAGATTGTTTTTGTGATAAAACGCTCCAATCCACATCCATCACTTGATAATCTAACCCTTGCATCCATTCTGGTGAACCTTCTAAAGCACTATCTAGTGTTGGCATACGATCAAACGCTGTTGCAAGTTGTGCTTGGAGCTCTTTGCCACCTACAAATTCCATAAATGCCTTTGCTGCATTTGGATGTGGTGCATTTTTGATCATAGCCACAGCATCTGTAATGACTGGTGAACCACTTGTTGCATCTACGATTTCAAGTGCTAAGCCCTTGTTTTGGTTATCTACAATTGCGCTTAGTACAGCAAAACTTACTGATGCTTCTTGTCTTCCTACAGCTTGGAACTGAAGTGAACCACTGCTATAATATTTTTTTGTATTTTTGTCTAACGCACGCATAAAGTCCCAACCAGCATCTAAGTTGTTGTCTTTATCATATTGGTAAAGTAAGCTTGAGTACATCGCTTTTGCTGAAGATGATCCCCCATCTCTAAAGACAAGTTGGTTCTCAAATTGAGGTAAGATGAGGTCACTCCAATCCTTTGGCGCCTCCTCTGGTGATAACATCTCACTATTGTAAAACATCATAACAGGCGTCTGCATTGTGCCATACCAGTAACTATGTTCATCCTTGAAGAGTGCATCTAACTCACTTGCCCAAGAAGGTGTGATTTGTTCAAACATCTCAGACTGCTCAAGCTCAAGAAATACAGAAGATGCCCCACCGTACATAATATCCGCTTGTGGATTATCTTTCTCTGCAAGTACCTTCTCTGCAAGTTCTCCTTTGAGATTGATAAATTCTACTGCAATCCCAGTCTCCTCCTCAAACTCAGTTGCTACAAATTCTAATAAATCTTCTGGATGTGTTGAGTAAATCACTAATTCATCCTCTAATACCACATCTTGTGCCTGATCAGTTGTCTGACCCTCTTTTGCACCACTATTTTCTACTACATCTGCACTATTAGCACTACACGCTGTAAGTACTCCTGCCATACCGAATGTTAATACAAATCCCCATGTTTTTCTCATTTGTTTGTCTCTCCCGCTTCTATAATTTGCCCATATTTGCCATAGGCATCGATTTTTATATACCTACCATCTCTATGCACTGCTGGGTACACACGCTTTTGTTTGATTGCTGCAATTAGGTCCGCTTCTGTCTCAATCGCATCTACAAACCCTGTGCAATAACGCCCTACTGTCTCCACTTCATGACAGTCACTTGCTGCTACTGTTGCAAGACCAAGCTCTACCGCTGTTGCGAAAGCATAGAGATTGTTATACGCCTTGGTACTTCCATTAAATACCTCTACGGCAGTCAATCCCTTAAGTTCCTTAAGCACCTTGCCACATCCCCTATTGTTTTCTCTAAATGGATGCGCTGCAATGGTTACCCCACCTTTTGCATTCACCAAATCAATAAGCTCCTGTGCATGCATCTTCTCTGTTGGCAGATCATCTAGACCAAATACCACAATATCGCCTTCATAAGTTAGAATCTCTACACCTACAAAAATCTTGAAGTCGTGCGCCTGCCCATACTCTAGTGCATACGCTCTCGCACTATTGCTGTCATGGTCTGTGATACAAATCCCATCTAATCCAAGCTCTCTAGCACGCGCTACAATCTCAGCCACCTTGATAAAACTATCAGGTGATCCCTCTAGACAGTGCATATGTGTGTCAATAAACATCATTTATCCCCCCTCTTTATGTTCTACTCGCCCAAGGTATCGTGCTCCTCTGGGACATACATATCTAGCATACCATCTTTTTAATAGATTTAAGTATATTTTTATTTAATAAAGCTCGCAAACTATTGGTTAACTATTCATTTCTAATGCTCTTTTTTACTTGGATCTGGACCCACGTTCACGTCGACCTCCTGACGCAGTAATGACGACGATTAATAGCAATTACCTAACACTACTTGAAAATGCTTATTATTCTCTTACAACAAACAAAAACTCGCAAGCCATTGATCGTCAACAACTTACGAGTCTCATTTCATTGCACCTGATAGGATGAGGTCCTACTCCGCACGGTTTAGGAAACCTGCCACTTATGGTTTTGTGCTGTCTTTTCTAACCTCTTTACCCTTTGGTACTTAATCCCTCTAGCCATTTTTATCGTTGCCCTCTTTGTCATTTCTGTATAGCAACGACATTTTGACATCCTAATAATTGAAATAAGTTTGTACTACTTAGGGATAATGCACACTATTTGAAAAAGGTTTCTTGAAAAACTAGCTTCTCCTTATTTTTTGATTGTTTCTTACTCAATTAATAACTCTTTTAATTTATCTGCCTGTATATCAATAGATTGAGGGCCGTTTCCTGTAAGTAAATTATTATCTTTATCCCAAATAATTTTAGGTAAAAACTCTATTGTTGTATCAACATTATACCCATCTTCTTTTAATTTGTCTGACGCATAAAACTCTAATCTAGTTTTCTCATCTGGGATATGGTAAAATCCACCTATCGATACCTGTAGTTCCTCAAACTTTCCAAAAACAGTTATATGAGCTCCTTTGTAAGCATGATTATCTACTTTTATTTCCTGACCATCTTTATCAATTCTATATTTAGCAGAAGAAAGAGCTACGGGTGCATGACAAATTAAAGATAATAAAATATTATTTTCATGTATCCTATTTAATACTTCCCCTAAATAAGGATTATCTACAAAATCAACCATAGGTGCATGTCCACCTGGCATATGAACAAACTTAAACTGATTTAGTTTAAATTCATCCTTTATATCATTATCTTTTTCAATTATTTCTTTTAAAGACATATATTTGTGCT
>JBOFEH010000046.1:0-10016 GCA_051647765.1 Cellulosilyticaceae bacterium
AATGAAGTATTCACAGGTGAGGGCCCAACACTACTGTTTGAGAATTTATGGTGGCCAGGACTTACTTATACCAATCCACAGCTTGCACAGTCATTTATTGAACAAGTCAGCTATGCTAACAAAGGGTATTTAGTAGATATATCTCACCTCATTTTGACCAATAATCAGCTAGGGAGAGAAAAAGATTGCTATACCTATATTCAAAAAGTGATTGGTGATTTAGGTGAGACGGCTCAGTGGATTAAAGGGGTACATCTCAACAAAACATTGCCTAGAAATTATATGAGGCAAAATCATAGTTACTTATTAGAGAAATTCCAAAAAGCACCTAATCCTAAAGCAAAACAAACTATTCTGAGACAACATATCCAAAAACTAGATCCGCATTTGCCATTTGATACACCAGAGGCTCAAAAAATATTGACACTGATTAACCCAGAGTTTTGTGTTTATGAGACAAATCCTTCAAGTGTTTATGAACTTGCACATTTCATTAAGCGACAAAATCAATCATTAGGCGTTGTTTATTAAGGCAAAATAGAGCAGAATGCACAAGAGTTTTGTTGACAACAGTACTTCTTTTTTATATAATAAATTTGTAATAAATAGTTAATAATTATACAGATGATAAAACAAATGAGAAGTTGTGAAGATACATGAGGAGGATTAGGGAATGAGTTACAATAAGAAAATGTTGGGGATCTGTGTAGGCTTAGCAACAATGCTGATGCCGATGAGTGTTTTTGCACAGGCCTATGGCCGCGTAAATGCCAGCACATTAAATGTCAGAAAAGACACATCAACAAGTACGGCTATTATCGCACAGTTAGATGAGCGAGATGGTGTTGAGATTCTAGGAAGTGCCCAAGGGGGATGGGTGCAAGTAGAAACAGGAGATGGACAAGTCGGTTATGTCAAAGGTGAATATGTCTCTATTGAACGTGCAGTAGCCACAGTAACGGTAAATGCACTGAATGTCAGAGATTATCCCTCAACTACAGACTCCAAAGTACTCAGTAAGTTTGGAAATGGTGAGGAAATTGCTGTGCACTACAGAGCAGGTGATTGGTATAATATTAGTCAAGAAGGAATAGAAGGATTTGTGCATAAGGATTATGTGCAGTCAGAGTTCTTAGAGATGCTACCTGAGAAACAGTTAGGTGATGTCAAACGCATCGACCCCAATAACCCAACAATCAAGAGTACAGGTAGCCCAAAAGAAGAGAAGCCAAATGCTAAGAAACCAGCGTCTAATGGAAGTTTAGGCGATACCATAGTAGAGGATGCCAAACAATTTGTCGGCAACCCCTATGTGTATGGTGGTAATAGCTTAACAAATGGTGTAGACTGCTCAGGATTTGTGCAGCAAATCATGAAGCGACATGGGATATCTGTGACGAGGTCTTCTAGATCACAGTATGCAGGTGATGGCTATACGATTAGTAAGGACCAACTTCAAAAAGGTGATTTGTTATTTTATGGATTTAAAGGCGTTGTGTCACACGTAGCCATTTACATAGGCAATGGACAAGTTATCCATGCCAACGATGAAGCAACAGGAATCAAGATTAGCCCAGCGTTTAGTGGGGCGGGCAAACCTTATATTGGAGCCAAACGCGTTATTTAATACAACACAAAAGGGTGAGACAAAATGGGATACTACATTTGTCTCACCCTTTTGTGCTAGAAATGAGGGATACTATGGGGAGAAGAATAGGAAGAAGCATTATAAAAATCATTAGTGGAATGATACTGTGTACAATGATAGGGTGTCAGGGCGTAAACAGTTTGCAAACGGACACACAAGAATTTGAAAAAATTAAAGAAGAATTAAAAGTATTTTCCAAGAATGATCAGCGAGAATATGGTAAACAAGAGCAGATTGTGGGTGGGGTGGAGGCACTTGAGCAGTTTGCAGAGAATTCACAAAAGGGGATAGCAGGGGAAGTAACAATTATTCACTATACACTAGAGGCGAATCCTATATTTGTAAAAGTTGTATATGATGGAGAGATGTATTATGGCGTGCAGGATAATACACAAAATCCATTTGGGAGTCCCGACTATGAAACCTTCAAATTTGCTTACCTACAAGTTTTTGATGAGGTTAGTGGAAAGAGTTATTACCTATTCAATGATGCTGATATAACCAGTGAAAAGTATTTTCAGAGTATGCTCAGTTCACAAATGGAGGATAAAATAGACTCTAGGTATTTGTATACAGAGCAGCCATTAACAGTCCATCCACAGGAGGCCGTTTGGATATTAGATGAGAACACTGGACTTGATGCACCTGATTTAGATTATGCATCAGAAGAAAGCATCATTTTTCATGGTTTTTTCGGGCTATTTGTGTATGATCTCAGGCAACAACAAATAACCCAAAGCCTCAATTTGAGGGAGATAGGGTGTGAGGTAACCCAGGGGAGCAATTACTGTGAGGTAACAGTCAGTGCAGATGGTAAGTTGGTTCAGCTTAATCCTTCTGAAACACCCACTATGTATGTTTATGACATAGAGCAGCATAGCCTTGAAGAAGTACCGGTTGCACCTATGGCAAATGCCTTTGAGGGGATTGTCCCCAGTGAAAGAGAAAATAGCAAAATAAGTTGGGGGAAAGTGGTGTTTGAAAATGGTGAAGAAGGCTATTTGTATGATAAGGATCACACATTAGGTGGTTTGTGTTATAAAGTAGGAGATAGAGAATATAAGCTGTTTACAAAAGAGTAAATAGGAAACAGGGAGGAATTTATGAGTGGTCAGTCAACACAGATGATTGTGAGGGCGTTAAAAGCTAAGGGGAATAATAGACTAGCCTATCAATTGTTAAGAAAGCAATATGAGCAGGGGGATATGGAAGGATTAGGGAGTTTAGAACAAATCAATTTGTTAGTAGATTTAGCAGAAGTCAGCATGAGTGTTGGAAATAAGGCTAAGTGCAGTATACCGTATATCGATGAAGCCTTAATTCTCGTGCAGAATATGAATGAAGTGAGAGAAGAATGGTATACGGAGTTGCAAGACCTTAGGGCATATTATGTTCAAAGGGCAATGGCATAACCTGAAAAAGTGACTATCAGATGATGGTCACTTTTATTCTTTATAAAAGATAGTTGGAGCATAATGTTTAAAAAATAGAGAAAATATTGTATAATCTAAGATATCTATTTAAAGGGGGAGAACAAATGAAAAAATTAGTTTTAGTCATAGGGATTATGATATTAGGCGTGGGCACTGTATGGGCAAAACCTAGTCAAGTACAAGCTGCAACAGTTGCAGTCAATCAACAGGCAGCTCAAAAGGCGTACAAAGAGCATCTAGGCATATTGAAACAAAGAACAAATCCTAAATTATTATCTTGGATAGAAGGAGATCTAGATAGTGATGGTCAAGAGGAGCTATTAGCGTTTACAGTAGATTCCAAAAAACAAGAGCTAGAAGTAAAAGTTTATAAATATACAATTAAAGGTGTTAAACTTATTGCCACAGACAAATTAGACGCGATTGGGAGTATGGCAACAGGGGATAATACTTATAGCTTAGTCTATGATAAGGCAAAGAAAAAAGTTGCGATTGAACGTAATCAGTACAATCCCTCAGGGGGGGTAGAATCTAATATTTATACTTATTATACACTCAAAAATAATAAGTTACAGCAAACCCTCAGGGAGGAAAAATACATTGGGTTTAGTAAATATGATGGGAGTGAAGTGGAATACAGCGATTATTATGTGAATGGGAAAATGGTTGATGAAAAGGAGTTTAAGAAGTATAGAGTTGTCTATACAGAAAAAACAAAACTCTTAGAAATAGGACTACTTAATGAAATGGGTAAGGATTTTAGTCAAATAGGAAGTATGAGTGCTGGTGAATTAATAGCAGCAGGGCGTGTGGATACACTAGCCTATGCTATAGGGGATACGATGGATAATGTTTTTGCAGAAAAAGGCAAAGGAACCAGCTATACAATGCATGGGTCACAGGTGTATCAATATCCACAGTTTTCAGTGTATCAGTCTTTGTATGACCAATCCCTTTATGGTTTTGATTTTAAGAAAGGGTTTAAACTCTATGGTATGACCATAGGAGATCATGTTACAATAGTGGAGAAAACCTTAGGAAAACAGTATACTAAGTATCTGTGTCATGGAGAAGGTGATGAACTTTCGCCAGCAGAAGCAGTTTACTGTTATGATTATAAGTATGGCAAGTATAGTTTTACAATATACTTTAATGATAAGGGTGAGTCAGTATATGCCATGCTGATGGAATAAAAAATGATTTAGAGGAGGATATCATGGGATTATATGATAAGTTAGTAGGTAATGCTACTGTAGGAGCAGATTTAGGCTATGTAAAAGACTATATTCTAGAAGGGGAAGAAGTCATTACATCTTATCAGTTTTTTAGAGATTCGATTGTCTTAACCACTCTTGGTATTTATGTGGTGGATGTACAAGGAATCACAGGTAAGAAAGTACAAGTCAAATTCTTCCCTAAAAAAGCGATTAAGACAGTATCTTATGAGACAGCAGGGAACTTTGATTTAGATGTAGATATCAAAATAGGTGTGGATGGAAATACTGTACTGGCTGCTGAAGGGGCAGCATATAGTGCACCTATTTCTTTTAAAGTACCTGAGGCTCAGGCAGCTCAGGCTAAAGAAGTGATAGGGTTAGTCAAACGCCATTATCTATGTAGTTAGTTGAACGTCATATAAGTGTAAATAAAAGCCAGAACCATGAAGACCTCCCAAGAGTCATGGTTCTGGCTTTTTTTTTGATTGGTAAAACTAAAGCAAGATTGATAAAAAAATAACAAAAGACTATTGTATTTATAGATAATTTTATATATTATAAATATTATATAAGAGTAATCAAAATAGGTAGGGGGAGTTTGATGAAAACGCTTAGTATTTGTATAGGGAGTGCCTGTCATTTGAAAGGGTCCTATGATGTATTGGAGCTGTTAAAGGCTCTTGTTGTAGAGAATGGATTACAAGAGGTACTAGAGATTCAAGCTGCATTTTGTCTTAAAAACTGTTGCCAAGCCGTGTCAGTTAAACGATGGGATGGCGCTGTCTTATCTGTTTCAACGGATAACGTGAGACAGATTTTTCAAGATGAAATCATAGCCTATTTAGAGTAGGGGGGATACGCGTGAGGGCTTTTGAGACAGATGTGCAGTGGATTAGATATGAAGTGCTAAAAAAGGTTATTCAAAAAACAATAACAGGGGAGTTTGAGACAACACAACATCGGATTCCAAAAGAGATTATACCAGGCAACAAGCCGATCTCCAGGTGTTGTGTATACCATGAACGTGAGATTATAGGAGAACGTACGTTATTGGCTTCGGAGCCTATGACACTTGGAGAAGGTATTATTACAACAATCGAAAGTGCTTGTGATGAATGTTCTGCAGAACGTTATGCAATTACAGATTCCTGTAGAGGGTGTTTTGCCCATCGCTGTATGCAGGTTTGTAAAAAAGGTGCCATTAAGAAGGTTGATGGCAAGGCAAAGATAGACTATAGTTTGTGCGTAAGTTGTGGTAAGTGCAAAGAGGTTTGTCCTTTTGAGGCGATAGTGGATAATTTAAAACCGTGTATTAAGGCTTGTAAAGGACAGGCTATTAAGGTTCAGGAAGATAACAAAGTGGCCATAGATTATGAGAAATGCATGAGTTGTGGGGCGTGTGTTTATCAATGTCCTTTTGGTGCCTTAAGTGATAGAAGTGAGATTGTACTGATCACGAAGCTTATTGAGAAAGCAAAGGTAGAGGAGGATGTGAAGGTCTATGCAGTGATTGCGCCTGCTATTGTAACCCAGTACAACGCCAATATTGGGCAGATTGTAGCAGCTATTAAGCAGATTGGCTTTACAGATGTCTTAGAAGCAGCACTTGGTGCGGATTTGGTAGCTTATCACGAAGGGGCTGAATTTATAGATAAGGTTGTAAATGGCGAGCAATCCTGTATGATGACATCTTGTTGCCCTGCATTTGTAACTTACGTGGAAAAACATTATCCAGAATTAACACCCCTTATCTCCACAATGGTGTCACCAATGATTGCAACAGCACGTTTGATTAAGCAAATCGATCATCAGGCAGAAGTTGTATTTATAGGGCCGTGCATGGCTAAGAAAGAAGAAAAATTAAGGTATGCAAAACAAGGTGAAATGGTATATGCTATGACCTTTGAAGAATTAGAAGCATTAATTGATGCTTATGGTATTAATGTGGAATCATGTGTAGAAGAGCCACTTAATAATGCATCCTATTTTGGGAGATTGTTTGCAAAGTCAGGTGGGGTAGCAGAAGCTGTGGCGACAATTATTGAGGAGAGAAAGGTAGATTCCTCTTGCTATAGGCCGTTAGCTTGTAACGGCTTACAAGAAGTAGATAAGGCGCTTAAGATTGTGAGAGCGAAGAGAAATACATTTAACTTTATAGAAGGTATGGCATGCGTGGGAGGATGTATTGGTGGAGCAGCCTGTCTGACCCATGATCCACGTAAAAGTAAGAATGTAGAAGAATACGCTAAAAAAGCATTAGAAAAAAACATCCCTAATGCGTTAAGAGTAGTAGATACAGAGCATCTTAATTTGCACAAGCATTTTTAGCAATAAGAAAAGGACCTACTTAAATAGGTCCTTTTCTTATTGCTTGAAAACCAATCGTTTGCCTATAAAACACCTTAAAGAAATTTTATAGGCTTTAATACTCTGGTGGATCATCTCCATCTAAAACTGCGTAAGCAGCCTCTTTAGTATGAATGTTTTGGTTACGTTGATTAATCATCTTGGTTCCCTCCTCATTCGAATTGGTTTTACAAGACTAGTATGTGCAGAAAAGCTATTTATATACAAAAGCTATGAAAAAAATTAAAAGTTGTGGCCGTTCCAACCCCAGTGTTCACTAAATTGGTAGCGAATATAGATGTGATTCGGCAAAATTCCTAATTCATGGTGATATAGGTCGCAGATTTTAGCAGTAACTTCTTCGAGAGATTGCGGTGGTGCAGTGCCAAAAATTTTGATTTCTACAAAGGCACCCGCTTCTAGTGGCTTACCTTGGAAGTAAAGGGTATAGTTATCATCAAATCCTATCATAAGAAAATTTTCACTTTTTCCTGGGATAGAGGTAATGATTTGGCCCAGACTACTTTTGAGTGTTTCTTTTTGAGCCGAGGTTAGAGCGAATGAAATTTTAGAATCGATGTAAGGCATAGTATAACATCCTTTCTTAAATAAAATGGAGGTACTTATTTATTATACCAACTAAGTTGGGAAAATAGACTTTTATAAGGAACATGATCTGTAGAGCTTATAGAAAAAATAAAGAATCTAAGTGGAGTATATGAAAATTAATAAAAAATTGTGATAATATAGTGATGTGAAAGTATTTTAAGCAAGAGGAGTGATGAAATGAAGTGGGGAAGAAAAACAAAAATAGGAGTATTAGTGATAGGAACGATACTCCTAATGCTGATTATAGTAGGGATAGTACTTTTTGGTAAGCTAAGAGCAGAACCGGAGGTAGAGGTATCCGTACCAAAAACACAGAATGTCAATCGTGAACCGCAAGAGGAGCAGGTAGAGGCGGAGACGACTAGTGAGTGGCTGTATTTCAAGAAGAGTTATGAAGGGCAACTCACTAGATGGCATCTGGAGGATGGGACAGAGCAAGTGGTGAGTGAACAAGGTGTAGAAAACTGGGTTGTTGGTGGGGATAAAATTCTTTATGGAACAAAAGAAGATTGGGCGCAGATGACCGAAAGTGAGCAGCCAGAAGTATGCGTCATCAATGAACTTTATATGGCAGATTTAGATGGATCTAATCCTGTGAAATTGATGGGAGCAGAGAGTGAGTTGGGGATTAGCCCAGACAAAAAGGTTTGTGTTACATATAGCCCTGTGCAGATTAATAAAGAGGCTATCTATTTTATTGTTTCAGTAGGGGTGCCTGAGACGGATTATATTATGTGTGACCTTTACATGATTGACCCCAAGGGGGAGAATTTAAGACGTTTATCTCAGGAGAGTTTTACGTCTATGTCAGGTTTTTATATAACAGATAAGTACTTCTATTACTCTGAGTCTTATTGGGATGAAGAAGGGAAAATGCATCAGATTAATCTAGAGACAGGAGAGCAGGTGATAATAGGGGAACAAAATACATTACTCGGTGTTTTTGATAATGCTATCTACTTTACACAAAGTACGTGGGGGAATCCAGAGAGAACATGTAGTCTTTATAAAATATCTCTAGAGGGAGCTGAAAAGGTAAAAGTATGTGAGTTGCCAAAAGAGGTCTATAGCTACCAGGTGAAGCTGATACAAGATACGGTTTATTATACGTATACCCAAGAGGCTTCGGGAGAGTATATGACTTATCACAAAAAATATGACCTTAAAACAGGAGAAACAGCTGTTGTATTACCGCAAGAACTCGGAAGCGTGGTTGTAAGTGATGAAAAATATATTATAGGAAGTAACGCCCATGCAATTTATTATATGCAGTATGATGAATCAGGGAGTGGAACCAATGAATTGTATTGTTTAGATGAGCGTACCCAAGAAAGCAAGAAGCTTAAAGCGGGGATTTGGGTTGGTGCACAGGTGGTTAGTGTTGAATCTAGAGCATCTGGAAAAGAAAAGGTTGTACTGAGTAAATGGCCTAAAATGAAAAAAACACCACAAATTTCGCAAGAAAAAAGGGGAGAAGAGTGGGTTTATTATAGCCAAGGGGATGGCCTATATCGCATGGATACCGATGGCCAAGAAGTCAAAAAGCTCTTTGATTTAGAAAAGGGTTCGGCATGGGATTATATAGAAGGAGCATTATATTTTAGTTATCAAGGAGGACTCTATCGGGGGGATTTACATGGGCAAGAGATGACATGTATTGTGTCTGATGGGGTTGCAAATTGGCAGACTATAGAGGATAAGCAGACGGGAGAGCCTTGGCTCAGAGTGACCAATCAATCGGGCTACACAACGCTTAGTAGTCTTGATGGAAAAAGAAACCTTACATTGTCTCAGCCTCATATTGGGCAAGTGATTTTGTCAAAGGGTGTTGTCATCTATGATTTGGCAAGGGATTACATGAACGAGGATGCTGGTGTAGTGGAAGAAACGTTGATTTATCAAAGTGATTTGAAAGGCAGCACAAAAACATTGATTGATTATAGGCAATACTATCAAGAGCAGATAGCCAGTTTAGAGGAGGCCTGGGGCCCAATATATAGTGAATTAGTAGATTGTGATAATGAATTTGTTTATTTTACAATCAATGACTATAATGACTATGCCGCAAAACTTTACAGATGGAATAGGCAAACGGAGCAGTGTGAGTTGGTGTATGTGGCTGAAACAGGACTAGAGCCTAACATGTATGTACAGATTGAGGAGGATACGATACAGCTTTCTTATAGTGAGATGCGACATTCATCAACGCACAAGCAGTTAGATAAAAAAACTTATCAAATACAAGACACAGGCGCTGTCATTGGAGAAAAAGAAGGTAAAATTTATAAATTAAAACATGATGGGATTTATACTTTTGATAGAAAAACTAAAGCAACCCAAAAGCTTACAGAAGTTTTTCCAATGTATTGGTATGATGACTATAAGTATAATTTTGCAGAAATAGTGGGAGATTACATTTACTTTAATGACTATGAAAGATATCCTACAGATGAGGATGATCGTACCAATATGGTGGATACAGTATATCGTCTGAATATGAAGACATTAGAGCGAGAAAAAGTAGTCAATCAAGATATCAAACAGTTGAGTTTTTATTCGGAAGGTGAGAATCGTATGGATGAGAATGGCTATGGCTATTTTGAAAAAGGTGGAGGGGATGTGCCTACCCAAATAGTCAAACTAAAAGAAGAAATGACAGTCGTGTTTACAGGTGGGAATGATTATATTGATCATATAGAGATTATTCGTGTAAGATAAAGCAAAAAGATCGCAAACGTAAAGGTTGCGATCTTTTTGTATAAG
>JBOFEH010000047.1:0-17816 GCA_051647765.1 Cellulosilyticaceae bacterium
CCTTTTTCATTTTGCAAAAGCTTAGCCACACTGGTTCTTGAAAGCCCAAATACCAGTGCGAATACACTATCTGCTCTACAAGATGCCACAGTCCCTCTTATTGTTTTGGTGACTAACTTTGGCAACTCAATTTCTCCAATCTCAATAGGCATTACTTCTAGCTGGCCATAACGTCCTATCCCTGTTAAATTCCATTGAATAAATTCATCAAGCGGTTGCTTAACAATGACATATGCCCCTTCTGCATCAACAATAAGGTCTCCCACTTTGCTTCGTTGAATGCCAAGTCCTAACAATGCTCCCAAATAATCCCTATGGGACAGCGGTTTACCCATACCCGTCTTAACCTGTATTCTTAGTGCCTTAACAGGTACCTCTCCATAAACATACTCATCCTCAAAGCCAGCTACTACTCGCTCTGAATCCTCATATCCTCCATACAACACCAATCCTGGCACTGTACTATAACCTATTGCACGCACTAATACATCTTTTATCCAGCCACAGTTATAAAAATCTGTATATAGACTCCTGTTTTGTCTTTCAAATTTTTGCTCATACTCTACCAATAATTTTAAAAACTGTCTCTCTTCAGGTTGCTGGATTTTTTCCCAGTCAATTTTTATCATCTTATGGTACTAAAAATTCTGCCAGTTTGCTTTTTCTTTAACTTGATCGGCAGTAATATTGACATTTTCAGGTGCAAAAATAAGAATATCATCTGCTACTTTGCCCACGCTACCATTAAGTGCTTCACAAGCTCCTGTTAAGTAATCTACAACTCTTTGTCTTACACTTGGATCAAGTTGTTGCATATTAACAATAATAGGTTTTCTATTTTTAATATATTGACTAATGTCCCCTGTTTTATCATCATTAGCCATTGAGAAATTCAGAATCTCCATCTTATTTTGTGCTTGGGTAATCGGTAAGACTTTATGTGTTTGTGGCTGCACATGTGGCATTACCGGTGTTGGTCTATGCTTATGGACTGGTTCTACTGGTTGCTCCATTTCTTCGAAGTCGTCCTCGTCATCATACTCATCTTCTTGTGGTGCGAAAAGGTTCTTCATTTTATCAAACATTTCTCTCATCTCTCTTTCCTCCTAAAAGTCATCTCTATAGGTATTTTCTTGCGCCAAATAAAGCTGTTCCTATTCTTATCATATTGGCACCTTCTTCTATCGCTATCTCATAATCATTACTCATTCCCATTGATAATATAGCCATATCTATATTATTCATATTTTGTTTTTGTATGTCAACTGATAACTGCTTAAGAACCTTGAATATTTCTCGATTTTCTTCAGGATTCTCTACATAAGGTGCCACCGTCATCAATCCTTTTACCTTAACATGAGATAACCCTTGTATATAAGTTAAAATTTCAGGTATTTCTTCTAATAAAAATCCATGTTTAGATTCTTCTTTTGCAACATTTACTTCTAGTAAAATATTGGAAGTAATCTGTTTTTTAATGGACTGCTTTTCGATCTCATCTATAAGTTTCAAACGATCCACCGAATGAATCAGTTCAACTTCTCCTACGATATATTTAACTTTATTCGTTTGTAAATATCCTATGAGATGCCATTGTACTTCTTCCTGAACCTGTGGTATTTTTTCCATAAGTTCTTGTACTTTATTCTCACCAAACATATTACACCCATTAGCAATGGCTTCTTCAATGGCTGATACAGGATAGGTTTTAGATACTGCTATCAAAGTTATTTCTTCCGCATTTTTTCCTACGCGTCTTGCCGCTCGTTCAATACGTGCATGAATCTTAGCTAAGCTTTCTTTCATTATACTTCCTCCACACTACTCATTTTGTATATTCATATAGCGTAACAACTGATCTTGGTCAATACTTTTAGGGTTAGATATGATTTGATCAAATTCTTTAAGCTTGGTTCTTCCACCCTTATCTACAATCCCATACTCCTCATTACTCATAACAATTTCTACAGGCCTAAATCTTGCGTAACGCCCATTCACTGTATACACACCTGTCTGAGTCACCGCCTCTTTAATAGCGATGCTTTGTGTGTTTTCAGGATGTTTAATCACATCTCCGATCATTAAGGCCCCTGTCTTATTCATTTCCTGTAAAATATAAGACTTTCCTTCATCATTGTATTGAATTTGTATAGGTATGAATTCTTGTACTTCTCCTCTAAGACGTATTACACCTTTTTGATGTTCCTGCTCTGTAATATACCCCTCTGGTATTGGGAATAAGTTTTTCTCTAATATAGCTTGTAATGGTATTTTAAGGCCTTCTGCCCTAGTTTCTCCTACGGTGAAGTCAACTGTTCTTAGTGCTAAAAATTTATTGATTTGATCACGTGTTTGGAATACTACCTTTACTTTGTTATCTTGTTCCTCTTTGGTTTCTAGTGTAAATAAGACACGCAAGTTCCCTACTTCTGGGAATATGAGTTCATATTTTTTACCTTGTTCATATTGTTGCGCTTCTTCTATACCTAAGTAAGTTACGATGCACCACTCATCTTTTTTAACAATTTTAAAGAGTGGTTCATTGGCTATAGCATGGAGTATTGTTTTAGCATTATCTCCTTTTTTACTATTCCCAAGTGTTTCTTTAAATTGACTATAATCCATCTCTGGTACTGTTTGAGATGACAATATCACTTCTTGTCCATCTACATTATAAGAAATAATACCGGCTTCTTTAGCCGTAGATACTTTTTTCTGACCTTGTAAATCCTGAGATAGAGTTACTCTATTGGCTTGTAAAGTATCCGTACGTTCATTATTATCTTGAACATAAATATCTGTAC
Source organism: Cellulosilyticaceae bacterium (assembly GCA_051647765.1). Lineage (GTDB taxonomy): Bacteria > Bacillota > Clostridia > Lachnospirales > Cellulosilyticaceae > JBOFEH01. Next base: position 2,805 of record JBOFEH010000047.1, read on the forward strand.
GTGTTTGGATAATCTGATTTAATTCTTTACGTAAAACATAGACTTTGTCAGTATCACGCACACCAAACTGATTGTAAAATTGATTCATCTCCTGGGTTACCATACCATTCAGGTTATAAAGTTCTGGCTGATAGGTTGATAAGTTCTCCCTTTTTTCTTGCAAATTATAGATTGAACGATCTACATCTGTTAACTGTGCATCAATTGCCTCTACCTTCTTGTCTTCAGAAATCATACATACTTCTTTATTTTTTGCTACTTTTTGCCCCTCACCCACTAAATAATGTAAGTCCCCTGTATCTGGACTTATAAAGACACTCTCATCTCTGATAATAATCCCCTCTAATTTCTTTGAATTATCAATCACACCCATACGAACTGTTTGATATGAAATTTTAGGATAACTCAGCGCTTGTATCAATTTGATACTACCATATACACAAAAAACAATGAGCATTGCACCACAATATAGCCGTAACCTATAGGCTTTTCTTTTGCGCTCTTTTATTTTAAGAATTTCTGCGCGGGTTAACTTATTTTTCTTTTTAATTTCTGCACGCCTTTTTTCTGGGGACTCCATCCCCATAGTGGGAATATCTTTATTTCCCCTTGTGGCTGCCTTATCATAAGTTTTTTTAGGTTTTGTTCCATAAGATGGTGTTTCTACCGTACGCGGTCTCTCTACTTTTGATTTCCTATACTCTTCTAAGCTATAGGTTGTACTAGATTTTTGTTGCGATCGATAGGATGTATAGGATAGCTGTTGTGAATTTTGGGTGTTTTTATTAGATTTAGTTGATTGAGTGGATTTATACGATTTATTTTTTTTAGTTTTTTTCATTTGCTCACTTCCATTATAATCTTCTCATACTAACATGATATAATGGAATAAACAATATGGCAATAGCATAGGACAAAAATAGACTTAAGTCCTTTTTAACAAAAAAATAAAGGCACTATGTGCCTTTATAATAAAATACAAATTAAGCCGCCATTACCTTCATTAATGATTTTTTGGAGTGTCTCTTGAAGTTTTTGTTGTGCATCTTCTGGCATACGACATAATTTATTTTGAAGTCCTTCATTGACTAATTCATGGAGTGATTTACCAAAAATATTGGATTGCCAAATCTTAGTTGGATCAGAATCAAACTCACTTGAAAGATAGTTAACTAAATCTTCACTTTGTTTTTCTGTCCCTACAATTGGAGAAACCTCTGTTTGGATATCTGCTTTGATAATATGATAGCTTGGTGCGCTTGCACGTAATTTGACACCAAACCGATTGCCTTGTTTTACAATTTCAGGCTCTTCTAAAGTGAGTTCCTCAAAAATAGGCGTTACCACACCATAGCCTTTTTGTTTCACTTCTTCTAATGCATAAGCAACCTTATCATATTCTCTCTTGGTATGGGCTAATTCTTTAATGAGTGCCATCAGTTCATGATCACCATTAATCTCCATTCCAGTTGTTTCAGACAAAATGTTATAGAATAAATCTTCTGTTGTGTTGACATCAATTTTAACAACGCCTTCACCTAGTTGAATACGTTCTAAATAAATACCTTTTACAAAGTCAATCTCTCTAAATTTATCAAGTGCTTGTTTCATTTGTCTAATATTTTCTAGCGGATAAATAAACTCTTTGATATATCCTACCCACTGTTTTTTAAGCCAATGTGTATTATCAAGTGCTTCAACCCATTTAGGAAGCATAAATTGAATTTCATTGAGTGGAAACTCATAAAGTACTTTTTCAAGTATTTGATTAATATCTTCTACTTTCATTTGAGCAATATCCATAGGCAATACTGGCACATCATACTCTCTAGCAAGTGTCGCTGTGTCTTCTACTACCTGTGGGTCAAAAGGCCGTTTGGTGTTATAAATGACAATGAAAGGTTTGCCTATTTTTTTGAGTTCAGCAATGACCCTTTCCTCTGCCTCTATGTAACTATTTCTAGAAATATCCGTTACACTGCCATCTGTTGTGATTACAATCCCAATAGTTGAATGATCATTGATAACTTTTTTGGTTCCAATCTCTGCTGCCTGTGTAAAAGGAATCTCTTGTTCAAACCAAGGTGTTTTTACCATTCTTGGGGTATTATTAGCATACATATGACCTTCTGCTTCTGGCACCATATACCCTACACAGTCTATCATACGTACACGTACATCAAAATCCCCACCTATAGTAATGCCTACAGCCTCATTAGGAATAAACTTAGGTTCAGTGGTCGTAATCATTTTGCCATCACCACTTTGTGGTAACTCATCTTGAGCACGGTCTTTACTATACTCATTTGCAATATTTGGAATAACCAGTGCTTCCATAAATCGTTTAATAAATGTAGACTTGCCTGTTCTTACAGGCCCAACCACACCTAAGTATATATCACCATTCGTTCTTTCTGAGATATCTCTATATACATCATAATACTCCATTTTGATGACCTCCTTCATATATTTAAAATGTATGGGTACATTTTAAATATATGTGTCAGTCATTAAGATATTCCATTTTATTTATTTAAAATCTTCCATTTTCTTATCTCTACTCATTAAATGACGCGTCGCTTCTATAATAGGCTTACCTTCGAATAAACCTTCATGAATGGCGCTAAGAATTGGCATATCTACATTATATTTCTTCATAAGTGCATAGGCACCTTCTGTAGTAGGTACACCTTCAACAACCATATTAACTTTCTTAATGGCTTCTTCTAGTGTATAGCCTTGACCAATTAGTTCTCCTGCACGCCTGTTACGGCTATGTCCACTCGTACAAGTTACAATAAGATCCCCAATGCCTGTTAAACCACTAAAAGTACTCGCATCTGCACCCATAGCTACACCTAACCTAGAAATCTCTGCAATACCTCTGGTAATAAGTGCTGCCTTAGTATTATCACCAAAGCCCATACCTTCTACAATACCCGCTGCAAGTGCAATAACATTTTTAAGTGCCGCACCAATTTCTACGCCTAACACATCTGGATTGGTATAGACTCTAAAATACTCTGTCATAAAAGCGTCTTGTACATATTCTGCAGCTTCCATATTTTTACTACTTGCTACAACCGTTGTTGGTAGGTGTCTTGCTACTTCTTCTGCATGACTTGGTCCCGATAGTACCACTACAGCATTTTCTATCTCCGATTCAATAACCTCTGATAAAGTAAGATAAGATCCTTGTTCAATCCCTTTAGAAACATTCACAACAACTGTCTTTTCCTCTAAATAAGGTGCCATAGCTTTGACTGTATGACGAATCACTTTTGAAGGAACTGCAAGAATGACTAAATCACGTTCAGCTAACGCTTCTTCCATAGATGTTGTAAATGCCATTTCTATAGGTAATTTAATCCCTGGCAGACATCTTTTATTTTCTCTTGATGCAAGAATTGCTTCTTTTTCAGCTTCTTCGTAGCACCATACTTTGACTTCATTATCTTTTTCATTAAGGAGTAACCCTAGTGCTAACCCCCAACTTCCTGCACCTATGATCGTAACTTTTTTCACTCATAGCCCTCCTTTACTTTTTGGAGCCCAGTTTAGACTCTGTCCCATTTATTAATCGGACAATATTTTGTTTGTGTCTATAAATTGTCATCATTGCTATCACACAGCCTAATATAAATGCTTCCATCAAATCGACATGCCCTCTATAAAAAATAAGGATACAGACAGGAACACCTGCTGTCAAAAGCATAGAACTCAATGATACAATTTTTGTAATAAGTGCACTCACAATAAAAAGGGCACTCACAATGAGACCAATGCGTATATCAATAAAATAAATAGCACCAACTGTTACTGCAATACCTTTGCCCCCTTTGAACCCAAAGAACAAAGGGTAACTATGACCAACAATTGCACCGATTGCAGCATACAATCCTGCCAATAGTGCATGTTCAGGGAATAACCATTTACACAGTAATACAGCTAAAATTGCTTTAAGTAAATCTCCTCCAAATACAATAAGAGCCGCTTTCTTCCCTAGCACTCTTAATGTATTTGTTGCACCTGCATTACCACTGCCATGATGACGAATATCCATCCCTTTCATCTTGCCATACAAAATAGCTGTTTGAACTCCCCCGAGTAAATATCCTATACCAAGTGCTATGAGTTTATACATTGCCTAGTCACGGCCTCCTTTTTCTCTAATAATAAATCTAACTGGTGTTCCTTTAAATCCAAACGCTTCTCTCATTTGGTTCTCAATATAACGGACATAAGAGAAGTGCATTAGCTCTTTATCGTTTACAAAAATAACAAAGGTAGGTGGTTTAATGCTCACTTGTGTCATATAGAAGATTTTAAGTGGTTTACCTTTGTCTGATGGTGGTTGATTCATTGCCATTGCTTCATAGAGTACATCATTTAATACACCTGTACTAATACGACGTGTTTGGTTTTGTGAAATGGCTTGAATCATTTCAAATAACTTAGGCACACGCTGTCCTGTTTTGGCTGAAATAAAGCTCAGTGGTGCATATTGCATATAAGCAAGGGTATTGGTAATATTTTTAAGGTAGCTATTCATTGTTTTATCATCTTTTTCGATAGCATCCCATTTATTAACAACAACCATACAGCCTTTACCCGCCTCATGAGCGATCCCTGCAATCTTAGTATCTTGCTCAGTAATCCCCTCTTCAGCATCAATCATAATCAGTACAATATCTGCACGTTCTACTGCTGCTACCGTACGAATAATACTATATTTCTCAATATCTTCTTTAACTTTTTTCTTTTTACGGAGACCCGCAGTATCAATTAAGACGTATTTCTGACCTTCAATCTCAACTTCTGTATCAACTGAATCACGGGTTGTTCCTGCAATATCACTTACAATAACACGTTCTTCACCCACAATACGGTTAATAAGTGATGATTTACCTACGTTTGGCTTTCCAATGATTGCAACTTTAATTGCCTCATCTTCTTCCTCTTCGTCTGTAACCTCTGGGAAATGACTCACAACTTCATCTAACATATCCCCAAGGTTCAGTGGTTGTCCCGCTGAAATCGGAATAGGATCTCCAAGTCCTAAGTTATAGAACTCATACACACCCATCATTTGATGCTGCATATCATCTACCTTATTTACAACAACAATAACAGGCTTATGTGATTTACGAAGCATATTTGCAACATGCATATCTGAATCTGTAAGACCTGTTTTAACATCTACTAAGAAAATAATAACATCTGCTGACTCAACGGCTGCTTCAGCCTGTCTTCTCATCTGACTCAAAATAACATCATTACTTTCTGGCTCAATACCACCTGTATCGATCATTGTAAATCTGTGTGTTAACCATTCAACATCTGCATAAATACGGTCTCTTGTAACCCCTGGTGTGTCATCTACGATTGAAATACGTGCTTTTGCTAATCTATTAAATAGTGTGGATTTACCGACATTCGGTCTCCCTATAATTGCTACGATTGGTTTACTCATTGCACTTCTCCTTTGTTTGTATAATTATTTCTAGCCACTGTGCTCCGTCATTTGGAACAATCACTACTTCCATACCTAACGCCTGCTCAATTTGAGGTACTGTATAGTCATCTAATAAAATGTTCTCACCACATTTTAGCATATTTTCTGCTAATAGCAAAATACGGCCTTTGTTTGGAACTGTTTTAAGTGTATCGATAATATCTTGTCCTGTCAACAATCCCGTCACAGTTACCTGTTCTCCAAAGAACTTATTGACAATAGGTACAACATTTATTTTATAGTTTGGCCGCTTCTCCTGTAGTGATTCAACACAGTCTCTCATAAAGTCTTCTGTAATGCAACCTGTGGCAATCGTTGCCTCAAACACCTCTTTATTTGAAGCCAAATTGTTAAGCGCATTTTGAAGCTCTATCTTAAACTTGGTAAGCATTCCTACCCCATTATCTAACACATAAAACCCCTCATAGCTATCGTACTCAGGCAATGCCACTTCTCCTGTGACATAAAACTCATCTGCTGCAAATACAAATCTTCTACCCATCTTTTCTAAATAATATTGTTGCCATTTCTCAACAACTTCAACAACCTCTTGGGCCGATGCTTGATCAAAAGGCTCAAGAACAGGTAAGTTTTCTCTAAATCTCGAAATGCCTACTGGCACGATAGTCAAAGATAGTATATGTGGAATGAATGCACTTAAATCCCTAATTGTCTGATCTAAAATTTTTCCATCATTAATCCCTTTGCATAATACAATCTGACCATTTATTTCAATCCCTGCATCTACTAATGTTTTAATTTGCTCTAAAATACGACCCGCAAAACGGTTTTTAAGTAATGCGATTCTCACATCAGGATCCGTTGCATGAATCGATATATTAATGGGTGATAAACGGTATTTGATTAAGCGTTCGATATCATAGTCAGACATATTGGTTAATGTAATATAGTTACCATTAAGGAATGACATGCGCCAATCATCATCTTTAAGGTACACAGTCTTTCTCATATTAGGTGGTAACTGGTCAATAAAACAGAACTGACATTTATTACGACAACTAATCAGTTCATCCATAAGTTCTGTTTCAAATTCCAGTCCCAAATCTTCACTAAATTCTTTTTCTATATCAATGGCCCACTCTTCACCATCTGCTTTGCGTATACAAACTTCAATTTCCTCATCACTGAGCAAATATCTATAATCAAACACATCTTGTATGGGTTCATTATTAATCGATAATAATATATCCCCTGCTTCAATCTCTAGTTCTTCCGCTATACTACCCGGCTCTACTCCCGTAATTTTGTGCGGCTTAAGTCGTCTATTATTTTCCACTTCTTTCATCTCCTATTTTCTAAGGTACATCACAGCACCTAATGTACCACGCTTACCATTGGTATAGCGATGAGAATAAAACGTGTCATGCTCACAACAAGTACATATTTCACTCTTATAAATATTTTGTGGTTTTACCCCTGCTTCTATAAGAAGTCGGCGATTGTACTCCCACAAATCGACCTTATACTTATCATTACCTAAGTCCGTAACGATATGTTGCTCTTTAAATTTATTTCTAAATGCCTGTGCAACATCGTCATGTACCTCAAAGCAACATGGGCCTATAGATGGCCCTATGACTACTTCAATAGCCTCTACTGGAATATTCTCTTTCTGTGTCCATAACCTAATCATCTGTGGACCAATCTCATCTACTGTGCCACGCCATCCTGCATGGGCTGACCCAATAATATGATATTGTGGGGCATAAAACAACAAGGGTACACAATCTGCGTAATGTGTGACTATAGCAACACCTGATTCTGTTGTATAGAGTCCATCTGCACTTTCCCATTTGTTGAGTCTTTCAATACCATTTCCTCTCTCCTGATACCCTACTTTTTCAATATGGGTTTCATGGATCTGTTTGGATAAAACAAGTGCTTCATAAGGAATTTCAAGACTATGACATAACCTTTTGTAATTGGTCTTGACACATTCTATTTCATCCCCTCTATTGAACCCTAGATTAAGTGAAAACAACGCGCCTTCACTCACCCCTCCAAGTTTAGTAGAAAATCCATGGATGAGCTCCTCTTGTTCTTGCCAAGGTTTAAAGACAACATAAGGTGTCTCGTGTGTGGTAATGAGCTGTGCATACTTGGTATCTTTCATACCCTACACCTCCTATATAAATGCATTTTCAATATGCGTAATCTCAGAATCTAATATTTCAATGACATCGAATCGACAATACGTATCGTATTGGCCTGTCTTCATGAGATAGTATTTTGCAGTATGAATAATTCTCTTTTGTTTTTGGTAAGTAACACTTTCCCTAGGATAACCATGGGCACCTTCTCTTTTATACTTCACTTCTAAAAATACCACATAGCTCCCTTGTTTGGCAATAATATCAATCTCTCCAAATCGGCACCTATAATTAGAAGCTAAAACTTCATATCCCTTGCCCGTCAAATACTTTTTCGCAAGTACCTCATACTGCGCACCTATTTGCCTATGATTCCTCGTATTGTGTTTTTGCGTATAAGTCATCCATATCACCTACAAATACCAATATTTGAGCTACAATATCATACAACTCACTGGGAATCTGCTGACCTACCTCAAGCTCTGTTAGGAGTGTCGCCAACTTAGCATCCTCATAAACAGGCACATTTTTCATCTTCGCTTCTTCTAATATATTTTCTGCAACAAATCCCTTTCCTTTTGCAACAATTTGGGGTGCATTCATTTCCTTCTTATAGGATAACGCAGCTGCTACTTTAGGTTTTTGCTCCATAGATACCCCTCCTAGATTTTGTAGTCAAACCCCTTCAATATTTGTTTTTGTTCTACTTCGGGTTTTATGACTGTTGCCAGATTTTCTGATTTAATACTTACATTGCTACTCATAACGTCATAACCTAATTCACCCAGTTGGCTCACTAAGCTCAGCATGTGCTTTGCTAAATATTTTTGCAGTTTCTGATGCGCCACTTGCACCTCCAAAGTAAGTCCCTTTTCTAATTGATGAACATGTATTTCTAAATGTTCAAGCATCGGCATATCTAGTGCAACCACAACATATAATTCGCGTTTCTTCATACTTTTACTCTTTTTAGGCTTAAACATATAAACCTCAACATCTTTTACTTGTTCCTTATAATGAAATGGCAATAAAAGCATTTCTCCTTCATTTTGTAGCTGCATGAGTTGCTGATGGGTTTCTTTTATTATAGGAAACTCTATCTTACTTTCTTTTGATAATGTACTCTGTTCCAAAATCGTTATGACCTCTTCAAGTACTGCCATTTTCTGAAGGGATTCTCCTCTTTGTTGTGGAGGGATTTTTTGAAGTTCATCATAAGATACTTGGGTATATTTTTCAAATAGCTTAAATAACATGTCTTTCATTTCAAAAATAGTTTGTTTTTGTTGTATCGCTACCCCTTTACCTATTTCGTCTCCTTGACTCTTAGCTGTTAGGGTTTTACTTGTTTCATCAGGTAATAGGATGTTTTTTCTATCGAATACTTCTAATAGTTTCCTATAATCTTTATCAGCAAATTCGCCTTCTCTTAAAAGTGTCCCCACTTGATTAATTAATGTTGTGATACCACTCTCTTTTGCCTCTGTTAAGAGTCTCATGAGTGGTTCTTTTAAACTACCCTGTTTTTCCAATATATTGACGCATACAGGTAATGGAAGTTTGACACTTTTATGTAAATAGTACGTTTTTAAAATATCCTGTCTTTCTAATGGTAATTGTTTTTCTAACATATAATCAATACACTGTTTAATCCCAGGCTCTTTAGGCAATTTAAAATCCTCAGCAACCTTTTGTACCATGTCTTTTGTCGGCATCTCTTTTGAAAGTAATTCTTTTGGCATCTCAGCTTCTTGAATATTTGGCTGTGGTATTGTTTTCAAAACCAACCCTTCTTCATTTTTCGTTATAATTTGTAGCTTCAATAACTCACCTAATTGAATTTCTCCCTCACATAAAGAAATGGGCAGTTTGATACCTGCCTTCGTACCAAGTAACAACTGCCCATCTTTCATGATTAAGTGACCTTCTATTTCATTGCCTACTGTCAAACTTTCTAGTAACATGAGTTTTGCCTGTGCCAAACTCAGTTTCACTTCATTAATATCATTCATTAACTGTGTGCAAAGTGTATTTTGAATCACTAGTATCCCTCTTTTTTCAAAAAACTTTTTCTATGCTGGGTTGTTATACCGTATGTTCGGATGGCTTCATAATGTTTTTCACTACCATAGCCTTTATTGCTGAGCCAGTCATACATAGGATAAATTTCATGGTATTCCCTCATCAACCTATCCCTAGTGACTTTTGCAATAACACTCGCTGCGGCTATAGCTGCACTCTTATCATCACCTTTAATGACAGCATGCTGCACGCATTCTATGCCTGGAATAGTCTTGTCTCCATCCACCAAAATCATATCATACGATTGTCCTAGCATTCCTACAGCCTCTTTCATGGCTTTAAATGTAGCTTGTAAAATATTAATCTGATCAATCTCATCTGGTTCAATAAGCCCAATCCCAATTCCAAGTGCCTGTGCCTTAATCACATCATATAACTCTTCTCTTTTTTCTTCGGATAGTTTTTTGGAGTCCTTAAGCCCTGGAATAAAACATTCTGACGGCAAAACAACTGCCGCTGCAACAACTGGACCAGCTAAAGGTCCTCTTCCTACTTCATCTATCCCAACCAATACCGTTTCATCATGTCGAAACGCCTCATCAAAAGCTACCTTTAAATCCCATTCCAACACTTCTTTTTGTGCTTTTTGAATCTGTTTACGGTATTTATCACAAAGCTTTTGTACCCCTGCTCTTTCATCTTGTGCAAACCTGTCTAATTCTAACTGAAGTTTTTCGTTAGATAAGCTGCGCAAATGTGTATCAATCTCTGATATTTTCATAGCGTACCTCTCTATCTGACTTCTCCAATCTTACTGAGTGGATAAATTCTAAGACTAGCCTTTGCAATAATCTGCTTACGGTGAATAGGTCCAAAATAACGACTATCCAAACTCTCTGGTCTATTATCTCCCATCACAAAATAATATCCTTCTGGAATAGTAAATGGATATTTGACACCTGCTCCTGCAACTTGCCAGGTACTCTCCCAAATATAGATATATTCACTTTCATCTAATTCTTCACCATTAAGCCATACCTTGTTGTCTCTAATATCTATTTCATCTCCAGGTATAGCAATCACTCTTTTGACTAGTCGCTCATTTTCTTGAGTAAATACCACAACTTCTCCCCTTTTGGGATCTCTGTAGTAATAAGGAAGTTTATTGGTCACTAAATGGTCCCCTATTTGTATGGTTGGAATCATAGATCCCGTTGGCACCATATTATGTGCAATGACAAACTCCGTCATTAACATCACCACAAGTATTGCCATCAAAATTTCTTTGATTAGTTCATTGCGCTGAAGGCATTTCCTAATTTTCGTCGTATTCTGACTGCTGTGCTTGTTGTTCACGCTCTATAGCCTCACGTTTTTTTGCCTCTTGTCTTTTTGCTTCTTGTTTTTCTGCCTCTAAGGTAGTTGGTGTCTCTAATGTGATTTTACCTAGTTTTCCCCCTCTGTATTCATCTAAGAGTACATGTGATGTTCTAGCCTCATCAATCATACCTTTCGCTCCAATAAAACCTCTTTTTTGAGCTATAGCTATAAAGACCTCATAAGAGTTCTCAAAATCATTCAAATTGACCTTGTAACGCTCTTCAATATTTCTTGGGAAATATTTTGTTCCGTGTTCTATAAATCCTAATGTCAATCCTCTGACATCTAAAATATCATCTTTAATAGATCCTAAATAGGCAAGTTTCATAGCAACTTGCTGATCTTCAAATTTAGGCCACAAAATACCTGGCATATCAAGAAGTTCAAATCCTTTTTTGATTTTTACCCATTGTTTACCACGCGTCACACCTGGTTTATCACCTGTTTTTGTACTTCCTTTACCTACAAGTCCATTAATAAATGTTGATTTTCCTACATTAGGTATACCAACTATCATGGCACGAATCGGTCTGTAAATACGCCCTCTTGCTTTATCTCTGTCGATTTTTTCTTTAAGCATGGCCTCTGCTGCCTGAGTAACTTGCTTCATCCCCTTGCCCGATGTTGCCACAACTTCAACAACCTGTACATTACTTCCAGTATACCATTTTGTCCATTCTTTAGTGGCTTCAGGATTTGCTAAATCTGCTTTATTAAGCACAATTAATCTTGGTTTATTGCCAGCCAGCTTATCAATATCCGGATTTTTAGTACTATGTGGTGCCCTAGCATCCAACAATTCAATCACAATATCTACAAGTTTTAAATTCTCTTCTATTAATCTACGGGTTTTGGTCATATGACCAGGATACCATTGTATATGCATATGTCTTCCTCTTTTCTAGTTTGTCGCAGACTTAAGCCTTGGATTATTCCAAAATGGCCATATACGGACCTCTATTCGTCCTATAATTTGCTCATCTGCCACGCATCCTATATCTTGATACCTACTATCTATACTACTATTAAGATTATCCCCCACTACAAAGTACTTATTCTCTGGAACAATATAAGGATAACTCAAATCGCCTTTATCATTCACATAATGTATTTGGGGGTCATTCACTGGGATGTCATTTACATAAATGGCACCCTCTCTATAATCAATCACATCCCCTGGCATGCCAATAATACGCTTAACCAGTTTTGTGTTTAAGTGTTCATCATAAAAACCGATCAATTCCCTTTCCTCAGGTGTTTTGAAACGGTAAATTATTTTGTTAATAATAACCAAATCTCTATTTTCTAGTGTTGGTTGCATAGAGTTTCCCACAACTCTAAAATTTTGCACAAAAAAAGTGGTCGCAATTACCACTATCCCTAGAGCAATGGCGCTATCAATCACCCATCCCTTAAGCTCTTTCATACACAGGAGCCCCTCTCCTTTTGATACACAAAAAGGGACTTGGAAAGTCCCTTCTTATTTTATTAACTCTTTTACTTTTGCGTTTTTACCTACACGTTCACGTAAGTAGTTTAATTTAGCACGTCTTACTTTACCACGACGGATAACTTCGATTTTCTCAACGTTTGGAGAGTGTACTGGCCATGTTTTTTCAACACCAACACCGTAAGAAATTCTTCTTACTGTGAATGTTTCACGAACTCCACCGTTTTGTCTTTTTAATACGATCCCTTCGAACATTTGAACACGTTCTCTTTGACCTTCTTTAATTTTTGCGTATACACGCACTGTGTCACCTACGTTAAATGGTGATACTTCTTTTAATTGTGCTGTTTCGATGTCTTTAATAATTGCATTGATCATTGTCAATTCTCCTTTTTTCTAAGATGTTCGTAGTACACTTTGTACTAGAGGACCATCCGTAATTAACACCTTGAAATTATAGCATGTCTGTTTATTATTTGCAACGATTTTTTGCGTATTCATGGATGAATTGTTTTTGCTTGTCTGTCAATTTTGTCTTTTTAAGTAAATCTGGACGTTTGTTGAAAGTATTAACAAGTGATTGTTCCTTACGGAATTCTTCAATTTTCTTATGATTACCTGATAATAATACTTCAGGAACAGCTCTCTCATTCCATACAGCTGGTCTTGTATATTGGGGATACTCTAACAGCCCTTCTGAGAAAGATTCATCTTCAAAAGACTCTTGCTTACCTAATACCCCTGGAACAAGCCTTACAATACTATCTGCAACTACAAGAGAGGCAAGCTCCCCTCCAGTGAGCACATAGTCACCAATTGACACTTCATCTGTTACAATTTCATCTATAACACGTTGATCAATTCCTTCGTAGTGTCCACATAGGAAAATAAGATTTTCCTCTTGGGCAAGCTCCTTGGCCATACTTTGATCCCACACCTTACCTTGCGGTGTCATATAGATTACCCTAGGCTTGGTAGTCATCTCTGCTGTAAGATGCTGATAACAGCGATACACAGGGTCTGCCATCATCAGCATACCTGCACCACCACCATATGGATAGTCATCCACCTGTAGATGCTTATTATTTGCAAAATCTCTCATATTAATAGCAGACGCATCAATAATCTGATTTTGTCTTGCTCTACCCATAATGCTATAGCTCATCACACTTTCTATCATTTCAGGGAACAAGGTCATTACTGTTATTTTCATTATGATTCAAGCCCCTCTAGTAGATGAACTGTCATTGTATTATTTGCTAAATCAATCTTTTTAATACATTGTTTGATTGCTGGAATTAAAAGGTCTTTTTCTTCTTGTGGACGTTTAATCACATAAACATCATTACTTCCTGTAAACAGAATATCCTTGATGATTCCAAGCGCTCTACCTTCTTCTGTTACAACATTCATATCATATAAATCACTGATGTAGTACTCATCTGACTCAAGTGGAATAGCATCTTTACGCTCAATTTTAATCTCACTATTTTTGAGAAGTTCTGCATCTGTCATCGTTTCAATCCCTTTAAGCTTCATAAGAATAAAACCTTTATGCCCTCTTACACTTGCAATCTCATATGTTTTTGTTTCTCTTCCTACGACATAAACTGTCTTAATCTGATCAAATGTTTCTATTTTATCTGTAATAGGCTTGACACGCATTTCACCGCGTACCCCATGTGTATTTACAATTTTACCAATACTAAGTAATTGTTCCATTTCTAATCATCCTTTTGTCTATAGTTTTAACTATTGTAACACGCAAAAGTAGGTTAGGGATACCCCTAACCTACTGCATAATCTCAACAACAAATTTCTTCTCAGAAGAAACTGCTGCTGATTTGACTATTGTGCGGATTGCTTTTGCAATCTTGCCTTGCTTTCCGATGATTTTGCCCATATCTTCTTGTGCTACTTTTAGCTCTAAAACAATGGTCCCTTGAGTTTCTTTTTCAGAAACAGTAACTGCTTCTGGATAATCTACCAATTCCTTGGCAATAACTTCAACTAATTGTTTCATCGGATGACCTCCAAAAGGCATCATTATTTCATTTCGATACCAGATTTTTTAAGTAAATCTTTAACTGTATCAGTTGGTTGTGCACCTGTTGCTAACCATTTTTCTACAGCTTCTTTGTTTACGCTTAATTCATTTGGTTCTTGACATGGGTTGAAGTATCCAACCTCTTCAATGAAACGTCCATCTCTTGGTGAACGTGAATCAGCTACTACGATTCTATAGAAAGGAGCTTTTTTAGCACCCAGTCTTTTTAAACGAATTTTTACTGCCATGTGTTCCACCTCCTTGTGAGTTTTAATTATTTATTTACATAAAAGGAAACTTGAGTTTGCCTTTTTTGCCTTTCATCATACCGGAAAATTGTTTCATCATAGTCTGCATCTGCTCAAATTGCTTGATCAGTCTATTAACTTCTGCAATATCTCGGCCTGAACCTTTTGCAATACGCTTTTTACGTTGCATGTTCAGTAGGTTAGGGTTAAGTCTTTCTTCCGTAGTCATAGATAAGATA